>JAVVPW010000156.1:0-4205 GCA_036655575.1 Bilophila sp. | reverse complement strand
AATCCACGCCGCGTTGCGGCGGCTGCCGCGCTTGCGTCAGCAGAGCATTTTCAATCTGAAAACGCTCTAGGCTCTGAGAAGACTTCCGTTGCCGCTTCTTCCGCTTCTTCCGCGTTTTCCGTCGCTTCTCTGGTTTTTGGGGTGAGGGGAGGCAGACTTGTATCACGCACGATCTGGGTCTTCGTGAACAGATCGTGGAGTGTCTGACGGCGTGGGGTCAAGAACATGAGCGCATAGCCCATGCCAAACAGCGCTAACGAGAGCAGAGAAAGGAGCGCACGGCACGAAGCGCGTCTGACGTGGACTCGCTGCCCGGAGAGATCGACCACACCAAGTCCCATACACCGCAGGCCGAAACTCCCCGCTCCACGGCTGATTGTGGGCAGAACAAAGAGCAACCAGCCAAGGAGCACAAAGAGCACAAAGAGCTTGCTCCTGTCAAAGCCGCACCCGTAGTGCAAAAGCGCGTAGAGCAGAAGGCAGGTCGTCGCGTCGATGCAAAGTGCGACAAGACGCCGGAGGAGGATCATTTTCCCCCCGCAGGTACGGCGGCGTACACCATGGTGTAGGTATCCCAGATCAACGAGACGCCAAAAAGAATTTCTGCGCCTGCCACACACACCAGAAGGAGCACGAAACAACGAGCCAGTCTGGGACAGATCTGCCATTTCCCAGCGTAGGGCGCCTGCCAGATGCCTGCGGCGACAACGCTGGTGTACAGGCCATACAACGGCGAGAAGAACAGCAACAGAAGCGCCGGCGTCATGAGTTGCAGCGAGGTTTTCCCCGCCAGCAAGGGATTTGTAAACAAGCTCATCTGGTACACAAGCCCAACGCCTGTAAGCCGCAGGTACACAAGCGTCAGCAGCGCAAACCCCGCACACCCGCCCCAGAAGACTTTGTACAAAGGGAAAGCACCGTTCGCTACGGCGCGAAGCCATTTCATCAACGCACCTCGTGTGCCTGTGGGGGAAGATGCGCGGGGGGAGCACTCCCACCGCGCATCTTTTTTACCGTCAGCAGGCAGAATTTTACAGCTTGTTCCCTACAAGTCCGATCAGACGCAGGAGCTGATTGGTGAAGCCGGCTTCGTTGTCGTACCACGCAAGCACTTTGAGCATACGGGCACCGATGACGAACGTGGACAGACCGTCAACCACACCGCCGTGGGTGTCGCCGTTGTAGTCAATGGACACAAGCGGTTCGTCGGAATAGCCAAGGTTGTCATTGGCAGCGGCTTTGAGCACCGCGTTGATAGCCTCAATGCTGACGTCCTTGCTGGTGTCGCACACAAGGTCGATCATGGAAACATTAGGCGTAGGGACGCGCACAGCGGTACCATCGAGTTTGCCCTTGAGTTCGGGGATCACCAGCGCCACGGCTTTTGCAGCCCCCGTGGTGGTGGGGATCATGGACATTCCAGCGGCACGGGCGCGGCGGATGTCTTTTTGAGAGCCGTCAAGAATACGCTGGCTCATGGTGTAGGAATGGATGGTGGTCATGAGGCCGCGTTCGATGCCAAAGGCGTCGTTCAGCGCCTTGGCTACAGGCGCCAGACAGTTTGTGGTACACGAAGCAGCGGAAATGACATCGTGCTTGGCAGGATCATACACGTTGTCGTTCACACCCATGACAATGGTGGTGTCCGCATCCGGTACAGGCGCGCTCATGATGACTTTTTTTGCACCGCGAGCCAGATGCTCGGCAAGGCCGGCGCGCTTTTTGATGGTGCCAGTGGTTTCGACCACCAGATTCACGCCGAGTTCCTTCCACGTCCATTCCCCGGCTTTGAAGCGCGTCACAGCGATGTGGTGCCCGTTGACAATGATCCCGTTGTCGTCGTGCCCTACGGTGCCCTTAAAGGTTCCGTGTACGGAATCGTATTTGAACAGATGTGCAAGTGAAGCGTTGTCGGCACGAGCGTTGATAGCCACGACCGGCAGTTCTGCGTTGTCCGCCATAAGACGTACCAGATAGCGACCGATGCGACCAAAACCGTTGATACCAATACGCATTGCCATTGCTACACTCCTTGAAATGTGTGTTGTAAAACGCCTTCTTTTCCCTGTCAAAACGGGAAAGCCTCGCGTGATCCCTCTCGCACAAAAGTCTTAGGAGGGGGAAAAGTCCTTCTTCAGAAGGGTTCCCCCTCTCCCGATTGTGCCTTTGCTACGCCTTCCCAGAACAGCCCAGAACATGTTTGATCTTGTGCTGTACCATTTCCTTGACAGCCTGACGGGCGGGCTTCAGGTAGCCGCGTGGGTCAAATTCTTCAGGGTGTTCGGACAGGCATTTGCGGATTGAGGCGGTCACAGCCAGCCGGATGTCGGTGTCGATGTTGATCTTGCAGACAGCGAGAGCGGCGGCCTTGCGGAGCAACTCTTCAGGCACGCCAGCGGCTCCTGCAACCTTGCCACCGTAAGCGTTGCACATAGAAACAAAATCAGCAGGCACACTCGACGCGCCGTGCAACACCAATGGGTAGTTTGGCAAGAGTTTGCCGATGGTTTCAAGCCGTGCAAAATCCAGTTTGGCTTCACCCTTAAACTTGTACGCCCCGTGGCTGGTGCCGATGGCAATAGCCAGCGAATCGCACCCGGAACGCTGTACAAATTCGACGGCCTGATCAGGATCGGTGTAGACGCTGTGCTCGGAGGACACCTCGTCTTCAACCCCTGCCAGACGCCCTAGCTCCGCTTCAACCCACACCCCGTGCCCGTGCGCGTAGTCCACGACCTTTTTGGTCAGCGCGATGTTTTCTGCAAACGGCAGATGGGAACCATCAATCATGACTGAGGTGAAGCCACCGTCAACACAAGATTTGCAGATCTCAAAATCCGCACCGTGGTCAAGGTGGAGCACAACAGGGAGATCCGAGTCCATAAGGCCAGCTTCGATGAGCTTGACGATGTAGTTTTGCCCTGCGTATTTGCGTGCTCCGGCGGAAACCTGAAGAATGAGCGGCGCGTGTTCAGCGGCTCCGGCTTCCATGATGCCCTGAATGATTTCCATATTGTTGACATTAAAAGCCCCTACGGCGAATCCTTCCGTGTAGGCCCTCTGGAACATGGCTTTGGGATTGGTAAGCGACATAAAGACTCCTCGCTGGCAACCGCAGGGGTGCCGGTGTTGTAAAAAAGAAGGTACTCCTCTCTTTGAGACACCCTATGGTAAACCCTCTTCGGATAAAAATGAAGAACTATAATAGGGCAGACGAATCAAGATGTTACAAAAGATTCTTGCAGGTGCCTCAGCAGAGCTTCATCCGTGCGGTCAACCTGCAACGGCGTTAAGGCAACAAAACCCGCACGGATAAGGGAAATATCGGTGTCTTCCCCGCCTGCCGGACGTTTCAGATACCCAGAAATCCACCAGTACGGCCGCCCGGAAGGATCGGTGCGCTCTTCATAGCTTTCTTCCCACGGCGTTGTAGACATCCGCCCTACCCGCACCCCGCGTATTTCAGACACAAGACGGCGAGGGTAATTGACATTGAGCACACGACAAGGCGGCAAACGCCCCCAGTCAATGGCTTTGATGAGGCCTGCCGCGTGGCGTGCGCAGGGCAAAGGCGGTTCTGTTTCAGGGACAGGACGCGAAAACGCCACGGACGGAATCCCGAACATGGCGGCTTCAGACGCCGCACCAACCGTGCCACTGTAAAAGACATCCGTTCCGATGTTGCACCCGGCGTTGATGCCCACCACGCACAATTCCGGCGGCTCGGACAACAACGTCGTCAGCGCCAGTTTGATACAATCAACCGGGGTACCGTTCACAGCCGTCCCGCAAAAGCCGTTGTCTTCGTGGAGTTCATGGACACGCAACGGACTGTGTACAGTGACCGAACCAGAAACAGCGGATTGCTCGGTGAGCGGCGCCACCACCCGGACAGCGTGCCCGGCTTCAGAAAGCGCTTGATACAGCGCCCGCAAACTCGGCGCATAAATGCCATCATCATTAGAGAGAAGAATGCGCACGAAAGACCCTTTCTTGACTTTACTCGTGAAACAGTTGAATTTCCGAAAACACCGTGTGTGCGTAAAAAGAACAGCAAGACAACTTACAGTATAGGTTTGTTATGGACAAAACACAATCCGCACCCCCGCTTCAGGGCAAAGCGCTAGAGCATTTTCAGAATGAAAATGCTCTGCTGACGCAAGCGCGGCAGCCGCCGCAACGCGGCGTGGATTTTGGTGAAAAAC
>JAVVPW010000155.1:0-4213 GCA_036655575.1 Bilophila sp. | reverse complement strand
CATCAAAATTGTCTGGGATGGTGACAAGATTGTGGGGATTGCAGCGATCGGGCATGGGGTGTCGCACCTTGTAACAGTCGCCCAACTGCTCATTGTGGGCAACTATACGCCTGATACTCTGCCTACCGTCATGTTTGCGCACCCCACACTGGATGAAATCATCCCGGCTGCGATCCGCGCCCCGCGTGTTGCTGTAACGCTTTAGAATATTTTCACTCTGAAAATGCTCTGCTGACGCAAGCACGGCAGTCGCCGCGAAGCTGCGTGGATTCTGGGGAAAACGATGTTTTTCCCCAGAATGACAACTTTGAATACGCTTTTTGCGGTTACAGATGTGTTTGGCTTGGCTGTGTAGACTGGACGGCTTGGCTTTTTGAGTATAGTATTTTGCTGATGCGGGGATTTTGCACGCGGAACGTGACATCCCTGCAGAAAGATCGCTGTCCGGGGCGGTGTTCGTAGACCGGAAAGAGTGGCAACCAGCAGTCCCAAACGTGGGATATTTTCGAGGAGATCCCGATGCCCAGCGGAGTCGAAATAGCCAAGCCTTTTGTTCAGGCGACCATCCATGTTCTATCCTGCATGGCTGGTCTTACCCCCACACCCGGCGCACCGTATGTCAAAAAAAACTCCGTAGCGCAAGGCGATGTGTCCGCCATTGTTGGTGTTACTGGTGACAAAGCCGGCTCTATTTCCGTGACTTTCAGCAAGGCTTGCGCCATTGCTCTTGTCCGGGGGATGCTCGGAGATGACATCCAAGACATTCTTCAAGACACCAAGGATGCCGTGGGCGAAATAACCAACATGATTTCTGGTCAGGCACGCGGTGGACTTGCGGAGATGGGCATGAGCTTTCAAGGCTCCACGCCTTCGGTCATCATGGGTGACAACCACACCTTGAGCCACATCACCAAAGGCCCGGTTATCGCTATCCCTTTTCAGACTGAACACGGTGAATTCACCCTTGAATTTTCTTTTGACAGCTGATTTTGACAGCTTTTCTCTTGATTCCCGTTTCGCCGCATGGTGGTGCAACGGGAATCTCGTGGTTTTGTGACACGAGCACAAGGCTTTTTTTGTTCCGACACCCTTTTCCCCGGTTTGTCATGTCTAAGAGAGCTTCCAATCTTGCCGCATCCCCTGTCGGGGAAAACCCCAGACAAGACATCGTGCGCGGTGTGCAGCGCGGCATCCCCATTGTCCTTGGCTATCTGCCGCTCGGCTTTGCCTATGGTGTGCTTGCTGTGCAAAACGGCATCCCCCCCATCCCCGCTGTGCTCATGTCGCTGTTTGTCTTTGCTGGCTCCGGGCAGTTCATCGCCGCCGGACTCTGGGGCATGGGCGCTTCTGTGCTGTCTATCGTCTTCACGACATTTGTGGTCAATCTGCGCCATCTGCTCATGGCGGCCTCTCTCGCGCCGTGGCTGCGTTCCTTCACCCGCACGCAACAGGCTCTTTTCGGCTTTGAGCTGACGGATGAAACCTTTGCCCTGCACAGCTCTGCCATGCGTTCCGGCGAAACCGCCAGTCTCCCGCTGCTCTACGCGGCGAACAGCACCGCCCATGCGGGCTGGATCGGGGGCGCGGTGTGTGGGGTGCTTGCGGGGGATGTGCTCCCTGATCCCAAGCTGTTTGGACTCGATTACGCCCTCCCCGCCATGTTTCTGGCCTTGCTCCTGCCGCAGTGCCTGCGCCGCCTGCACCTGTTTGCAGCGCTCTTTGCGGGTCTGCTCTCTGTCGGCCTCGCGCTTGCAGGCACGGGGCGCTGGAACATCATTATAGCGACGCTTGCCACAGCCACGGTCGGCGCCTTGCTCATGACCTACCGCGACCGCCATCTTCTCTCCAGAAAAAAGCGCGGTGCCGCATGAACACCCTCGATCTTTTCCTGTGTATCGGCGGCATGGCTGTTGTCACGGCTATTCCCCGGATTCTGCCCATCACATTGCTTTCTGGTCGGGCGTTGCCGCCCCTGCTCACGCGCTGGCTCTCCTTTGTGCCTGTGTCCGTGCTTGCAGCCTTGCTTGCGCCAGAGCTGCTCCTTTCTGATGGCAAGCTCCATCTGGGATTTGACAATCTTTTTTTGCTGGCGGCGATTCCCACCCTGCTGGTGTCTTGGTATACCAAGAGTTTTGTGGGCGCGGTGGCGGTGGGCATGGGGACAATCGCGCTGTGCCGGTATGTTTTGCAGTAGGCCGCACCATTTGCGTATCAGCAAAAGATTGGCTATGTTCAACGAACTGGAATCAGTCCAGATACCCCATGACGAAGGAGTCTCCCATGCGTGTGTTGCCCTGTTTTCTCCTGACCCTCAGTCTGCTCATCCTTCCCGGTTGCGCGGATCTGAATATTTCCAATCCTTTTGAAAAAACAAGCGATGTCAACGAAGTCTACTTTGACCAGTTCCCGGATGTCCCGTTGCCGCGTGACATGACGGTAGATAGCTCGCGCAGTCTGGTTTCTGTGGCACAAGACGGGAGCAAGACAGGACTCCTGACCGTTGAAGGTCGGGTTGACAAGCCTTCCCTTGCCAACGCCATGATCCTGAATATGAACCGCCAGAGCTGGAATCTTCGTGCAGCCACCACGGGTGCCAAGACCATGCATCTCTATGAAAAAGACAACCGCTACGCCATCGTCTATTTCTATGAGCAAACCACCTCGGTGGCTATGGAAATCTGGATCGCTACCCGTCTTGAAGATGGGGTCATTCCCACTGGCAATGGTGGCGCTGGCATGAACGCTGGCAGCAATCCGTCCTTCAAACTCGCCCCCGCCGCAACCGGCAACACCAGTGGCGGCGGTGTACATCAGCAAGGATTGAGTCAGTAATGGACGCACATCTCGCTTTTCGTGTGGGTCAAACCTCGGCAAGCGACAGCGCCTCATCCTGCCAGTCTGGGTGGCGTGCGCCTGCTCCGCGCCTGCATCTCGGCGTAACCGGTTCCATTGCCGCGTACCGTGCGCCTGATCTGGTGCGGCAGTGGCAGGACGCGGGGCTTGCCGTAAGCGTCACCCTGACGCCCGCCGCGCAACGCTTCATCTTGCCGTTGACCTTTTCTGCGCTGGGTGCGGCACCGGTGTACACCTCGCTCTTTGGCGACGCCGAAGCACCCTCCCCTTTTGCGCATCTCGAACCGGGACAGGTGGCGCAAGCCTTTGTGGTGGCGCCCGCCTCTGCAAGCACGCTTTCCCGACTTGCTCAAGGTCAAGCTGATGATCTGCTGGCGTGTCAGGCACTGGCGTTTCGGGGCAAGCTCGTACTCGCTCCAGCCATGAACCCTGCCATGTGGCACCACCCCGCGACACAAGCCAATGTGGCGACCCTGCGCGCCAGAGGCTGCACGCTGGTGGAACCCGGTTTTGGTCGCACAGCTTGTGGCGAAGAAGGGCAAGGACGCCTTGCGGATCTGAAGGACATTTACCTTGCCGGGTTGCGCAGTCTCGCGCCGCAGGACATGACGGGGATGCGCGTGCTGGTCACGCTTGGCCCCACACACGAACACTGGGATGGTCTGCGCTTCTGGACAAATCCGTCCACAGGCGTCATGGGTGCGGCGGTCGCGGTGGCGGCATGGTTGCGCGGTGCCGAAGTCGAAGCCGTGTGCGGGCCGCACGTTCCGTGGTTGCCCGCAGGGATTTTCCGGCATGAGGTGACTTCTGCCCTGCAAATGTTCGAGATGGCGAGTGCGCTCTGGCCTCAGTGTGACGCTGGGGTGTTCACGGCTGCGGTGGCGGATTTTTCGCCAGTCCGTCCCAGCAGTGAAAACCAGAAATTCAAAAAAAGCGACGCCCCCGACGGCTTTAACGTGCGCTTCACGCCCAATGTTGACATTCTCAAGACACTGGCAGCCTCGCGCCGTCCAAATCAGAACGTGGTGGGCTTTGCGGCTGAATCGCAGGATCTGGAAAGCTCTGTGCGTGGCAAGCTGGTGTCCAAAAAGGCCGATATGGTGGTGGGCAATCTGGTGTGCGACGGGTTTGGCACGGCGAACAACAGCGTTTTTGTGGCTGACGCTTCCGGTCGTGAAGAGCACTGGAACACGCTGTCCAAACCTGATGTGGCCTGGAGACTGCTCTCGTGGCTCCTGTCCCGTTAAATGTCTCTCCCGCACTGCGCCCGTGGCGTCAGGCGGGAGTGACCCACCTCCTGCTCGACGACGCGACACGCGAACAGTTGTTCGCCGAACGCCGCCCTGCCCCGCCTGTCGAG
>JAVVPW010000154.1:0-4232 GCA_036655575.1 Bilophila sp. | reverse complement strand
ACAGCAGCAACGGCAACAGCCGCCAGCGTCCATGGATTGGCCACGAGCAGGGGAAGCAGCGTTTTGAAGGCCGAGGCAAGTCCGAGAACGGCTTCGGTGGCTCTCGGTACAAGCGCGATCAATGCCGCGATACCGATACCAACAGCCAGCGCCTTGAAAATATCCTTGTATTTTGCCAGTGTATCAAAGGCGGCCTGCAACATTGCAACCGTGCCGCGCACGGCATCAATCCCGGCAACAGCGGCCTCGGAGTCCACGAGCGAGGCCTTGAAGAGCGTCCACTCGGTAGAGAGGCGATTGAGCGCGCCCTGTATTCCTTTCGCGGCCTCTTCGGCGGCGGCTCCAAAATCCTCACGCATGACCTTGGCGAGTTTGGGCAAAAGGTCTTCTGCCGTCAACTTGCCGTCAGACATGAACTTGTCGAGCTGGGCGGTGGTCATGTTCATGGCTTTTGCGGCAAGTTGAAAGGCACCGGGCAGACGCTCACCGAGCTGGCCTCGCAACTCTTCGGCCTGCACCTTGCCTTTTGAAATCATCTGCCCAAGAGCCAAAAACGCGCCGTGCATGTCGTCGGTGGAAAGGGAAAGGGCGGAACCAGCGGAAGAGACAGCCTCAAAAATGGCGTTCATGTCCTTTTCAAGGCTTGTCCCCTTGCCCGCCGCAAAGAACGTCTTTGCGGCTTCGGCGGTAGACTGGAATTGCAGACCGAGGCGGTTACTCACATCATAAAGATAGGTGAGCTGGACTTGAGCCGCTGAAGCTGATCCGGTGATGGTGGTGTACGCCTTTTGAAGCCGATCCATTTGCAGAGCCGCCTCAAGAGCGGCTTTCCCGCCAAGAGCCAGCGCGGCGGCAAAGGCCAGTGCCGCGACTTTGGCAGAGCCGAAACCAGAACTTAGGGTGGCGAGCGCACCGCGGGTGTCGCCCATTTCGGCACGGAGCTTGGCAAGTTGGAGCGTGGAGAGGTTGGCGTCTTGTGCAAGCTGACGGAAAGCGCGGTCACGGTCAACCGCCTGCATCATGCGGGCGAGATTTTGGACATGCCGCGAATTGGCGTTGATTTTAACGCCCATGTCGCCAAGGTCTGCAATGGTGCGGTCAAGTTTCGCGGTGCTGGCAAACTGTGAAACCGTGCCGAGACTTGTGCCGATTTTCTTGACGGACGCATCCACCACCGCCAGATCACGGGCAGCACTTTGCGTGCCTTCCGCTCTGACCTCAATGCCAACAGTGGTGGTGGATGATCCAGTCATTTCTTGCCCTTAGTGTTCTTTTTCTGCGTGTCGGCACAGGCCGTGAGATAGGCCGTGTCCATGCTGCGCAGGGTCAATGTTTCGTAAGGAGTAAGCGGGATTGCGGTGAGCTGCGCCCATGCCGCCATGTCTGCCCAGCCGAGCGGAGACGGCCCAAAACCGTTGTTGCCGCGCCCAGACGACAATTCCTGAAACCAGTTCCAGAGGTACGCGCCATCATCGGGTACATCCAGATCGTCTTCTGTCTCTTCAGTGGCAAAGCCCAACTCTTCCGGCGTCTTGCCCTTCTGTTTGCAGAGCTGCTCGATGTGGTCGCGCCGCGTGGTGCCGTCTGTGCCGGGCATGGTGTGGGCTACCCATGCGCGAACGGCCTCACACAGCGCGATGGTCAGTCCTGCAAGTAGTTGGTGCGCTCGGAAATGAAGGCTTCGACCTGCTCCCTCAGCCACGGAAACCGGGTGTACAGCGTGATCGCGCTGGATTTGGTGCAGGGCAAGGTTTCGCCCGACAGCACCACTCCGCGCCAGCTCAGAGTACAGGCGGCGAGAAGTTCAATGTTTTCAGCAAGGAACTTGTCAGGGTCAAAGGTCTTGGCGCGGAACCCGCCCTTGGCGCGACGTTTGGCGATCATGGCCGATGCCCGGCGGTGGGTGTCGGAGTCGGTGCCAGCCAGCGTGATGAACGCCCCTGTGCTTTCGTTGGTGGAGGGGTCAAGCACATCCATTTCCACGCCTTCCTCACAGCGGGCGGCAGAATCGCGGGTGGCGAAGTCAAAGGTGGCGGGGGTTTTGGTCACGTCTTGTTCGGTCGTCTTGGTCATGGTTCTATCCTTTATAGATACGGTTATACGCCGGACGGCGCAGGCACTGTGCGGGTGATCTGGATGTTGGTAGCGAGTACAGGGTCAAGCACGGCCTGAAACGGCACGTTCAGACTGATTTCACTCTCGCCCTGTACAGCGGCGTCAGCACCCGTAAACAGGATCTTCGGGACAAGGAAGGCGTAGGCATAGCCGTCACGGGTCAGCGTAAACTCAAGGCTGGTTTTTTCGTCGTTGATGAATTTCTTGGTCAGACTGTCGTCTGTGAAAAAGGCGGAGAGCGTCCCGGAAAGGTTGCTCTTGCCCCAGCCAACCGCAATGGCGGAACGCGACATGACCGGGTATTTGGCCTCAACCCCGTTGGCAAGCGTCAGATCTACGCCCGTTACCACGGCAATTTCCTGTGTCCCGATTTTCAACGTGCCCGTAAAGGTGTCGAACGGTTCTGTGGTTTTCGAGGCGGTCGGCGTAGCGGACAGCGGTGTGGCAGACAGCCCCGCCGTGAGTCCCACCACTTCAAAACTCGCGGTAACAAAGGCGTTGGGCTTGACCGCAAGAGTCATCTGGTTGACGTAACACCCGACAAAACGCATGTACTGCCCAATATCGGTGTAGGCGCGCTCAAAGGTGAAGCTGTGCGGCGTCTTGCCCGCCTTCAAGACGTTTCCCGTCCACGTCCCGGCAAGGGCGGCTTCAAGCAGCGCGTCGTGCTCCGCACCGCACAATTCGGCGTCAAGACTGCCGCCCACTTTATCGGTGCCCGTGCGCACGTCCGCAATCTGGCGGTCAGAGCGGATGGTGTTGGAGGTCAGGGTGTCACGGGTGAGATTGAACGAGCACCCGGTGTTTTTCAGTTCAAGCATGACAGGGCTTGCTGGCGTCGTGCCGGATGTCGTCTCTTTGACGTACCGGACGCCGTGATTGGCACCAGAGGCAATGGTAACAGCCATAGTTAGTCTCCAGACTGGAAAGCGTAGAAGTTGACGTTGACAACAGCGAAGGTGCGCTTGCCGTCACTTTGCGGCGCGGACGTTTGGGGTGTGGTGATCGTGCCAGTGCCGCTGTCAAACGAGAGCGATTCCCCGCGTGGGAAAAGCCGGGCAAGTTGATTGGCAAGCGTCACCGCAAGGGAGTCCTCCCCGGCCTTCACCACCACCTTGATTTCAATGCGCCCGGTGAGCTTGGTAAGACTGTTTGCGCCGAGACTCGCCATGCGTTGTTCAACAAACACAATCTGTGCCCGCAAGTGCGAGGCGTGAGGCGGCACAAACGGTTCCCCTTCCCAGCCAAGCGGGAGCACCAGCGTTTGCGCGGCGGTCTTTGTCTTCTCTTTCAGAGTGTCATAGAGGTTCATGGTTTTTCCTTTTACTCAAACAGGAGCGACTGCTGCCACAGCACTGCCCAAACACTCAGGCCACTTGCGGCAAGTTCGCCGTCCGTTGCTGTTTCGATTCTTTTGACCAGCGCAGGACTGAGGGGCAGGCCAAAGGTTGCGCCGTGAACCGTGAGGGCTACCTTTTCCGCCACAGCCAGCGCGTCGGCTTCGGCAAGCTCGGCTCCTGCAATATTGTTCGAGACGACAAGCACGCCAAACGTGCCCACCACGTCAAAATCGAGTGTTCCGGGCTGCGCATCATTGTCCGCCGCGATAGCCGCAACAAGCACGGACACGCCGGGTGGAAGCCCTTTTTCAGCCGCGACATCAAGCGTCAGTTCCCCAGAAAAGGCTTCCACGCGGGGAAGTTCCGGGAAAACGGTTTGCAGGAGCGCAACAGCGGCGTTGCGCACCCCCGTCAGGCTAGGCATGGTCAAGCTCCAGATAGCGTTTCAGGATAGTCACAAGAGCCTGTTTCCAGTTGTCCGGGATGTCTCCGTCCCGCTGAAAGAGGTACGGGCGGGCGGGGATGCGGATCGTATGCGCAGCCGTGGCCATGCCGTACTTGGTGCGCTTGTCGCTTGCCTTGGCAAAACGCACCTGCCCCTTGTGCGGCCCCCGGCTGATGCGCCGAAAGTGCAATTTTGTTGCACCATCCTTCCGGGTGATGACCACGCCGAACTGGTGAGCCGCCGCGTAGGAAATATCCGTCCCAACGGTCACGCTGTCCGGGTTGATTTTGTATACGATCTTGTCCCTGAGCGTTCCTTCTCGTTTCAGGATC
>JAVVPW010000153.1:0-4268 GCA_036655575.1 Bilophila sp. | reverse complement strand
GTGCAGGACATGCCCGCATCCGTACTGGAGCAGATCCTTGCGGGGGGCGCCTCCAAACTGGAAGAAGCCCATTGCGCGCTGGCAGGCGGTCACAGCGTCAATGACCCGGAAGTCAAATACGGTCTCTCCGTTACGGGCATCGTCTCCCCAGACAGCTTTGCAACCAACACGAATCTGAAGCCCGGACAAGTCCTCATGCTGACCAAGCCGCTGGGGACGGGATTGCTGGCAACAGCGATCAAGGTAGGGCTGGATGGAGCAGACGCGCTGGAACAGGCTCTGATCGCCAACGCATCCCGCCTCAACGCAGGCGCCGGGCGGGTTATCCGCGAACTGCACCTGAAAGCCGCCACAGACATAACCGGCTTCGGGCTTGGCGGGCATGTGCTGGAAATGGCGGAAGCCTCCCATGTGGACGTCCACATCCAGACAGAGGTGCTCCCGTTGCTCCCCCGTGTTCTGGAGCTGGCAGCCATGGGACTTCTGCCCGCAGGGAGCCACGCCAACAAGCGCTACCGCATGAAAGACACCCTTGTCGGGTCTGCGGTTGATCCCTTGCGCCTTGATGTGGTGTTTGACGCGCAAACATCGGGCGGCATCCTCATGGCGCTCTTCCCAGAAGAAGTTGACGCGGCGCTCGCCATCCTCAAGGAAAGCGGCGATGTCGGGTATGTCATCGGTACTGTCCACGAGGAATCTGACGGCGCAAGGCTGCATCTTGTATAGATAACATCATAACAAAGAAGGCGTCTCTATGCATCCCACAAGCATCAATTGCCAAAATCTACCCTGCCCGCAGCCTGTCATGAAGCTGCTTGCCTTGCTCAAAAGCTCTCGACCTGCTGATCTGGAAGTCATTGTAGACAATCAGGCAGGTTTTGAAAATGTAAGCCGTTTTTTGTGCAGCAAAGGCTATACCGTCGATCATCAAGAAAAAGACGCCCTGTGGTACATCAACGCCCATACAGAGGACGCTGGCGCCGTCCCGACCGCCAGCACAAACGACAAGGAGGAAGCAGAGGCTCTTCCTTCGTCTAGCTTTGTGCCAGAGGTGGAAGACCTGCGCACGCTGGTGCTGATCCATTCCCCCGTCTTTGGCAGTGGCGATGACGAACTCGGCGGCAAGCTCATGAAAAACTTCCTGACCACACTCCCGGAAATGGGTACCGCACTGTGGCGCATTGTCCTCCTAAACGGAGGCGTCACCCTTGCAGCACAAGGCAGTCCCGTGCTGGAACTCTTGCAAAACCTTGAAAAATCTGGCGTCAGCATCCTCGTGTGCGGTACCTGCCTTGAACACTTCGGCCTGCTGTCCAAAAAAGCCGTAGGAGAAACCACCAACATGCTAGACGTCGTGACCAGTATGCAACTAGCCTACAAAATCATCCGCGTGTAGGGGGATGGCAGCGTTCTGTCCGTGACTTTTGTGAGACGCTACTGTTGAAGGCTGAAAAATCGAATCGTGAACGTGTCGGGAAAACTCAGGAAAAGGGGCCTTGCCCCCGTCTTTGGCGTAGAGCCGGCTTTTTAGCCGGCCTCTGCTACAACAGAGTTCAGACAAAAAAAGAAGTCGTTGCAGTTGTTACTGCAACGACTTCAAATGTGGTGCCGAGGGCGGGACTCGAACCCGCACAGCAATTGCCACTACCACCTCAAGATAGCGTGTCTACCAGTTCCACCACCTCGGCGCAGAAGATGTATAAGCTGGTTCCGTGAGCTTTGGCAAGTCTTTTTTTGTCTTTTTTGCGATTTTTTTTTGAAGAACCAAAAACGCTCTGTTTTAGGCTGGTTCGGTCAACACGCAAACAGAAAAGGGGGAGTCTTGCGGCTCCCCCCTTGTCAACAGAATATTTTTCTAGATGGTTTCAACAACAACCGCAGCGCCCATGCCGCCGCCGATGCAAAGGGTAGCGAGGCCACGCTTGGCGTTGCGGCGCTTCATGCCGTAGAGCAGAGTGACGAGCACACGCGCACCACTACAGCCTACAGGGTGCCCAAGGGCAATGGCGCCGCCGGAGACGTTCAGACGGTCAGCGGGGAATTTCAGTTCGCGTCCCACAGCCAGACACTGCGCCGCAAAGGCTTCGTTGGCTTCGATGAGATCCAGCTCGTCAGCGGACTTGATGCCAGCCATTTGCATGGCTTTTTGCGAAGCCGGAACCGGACCCATACCCATGATGCTTGGGTCAACACCGCCGGTGCCGTAGCCAAGGATACGAGCAAGCGGTTTCAGGCCAAGAGCTTTGGCTTTTTCAGCAGACATGATGACAAGCGCCGCCGCGCCGTCGTTGATCCCGGAAGCGTTGCCAGCGGTGACCGTGCCGTCTTTTTTGAAGGCGGGACGCAGCTTGGTAAGCCCTGCAGCGGTTGTTTCGGGGCGGATAAATTCGTCATCAGCAAAGATGGTGTCACCCTTTTTGGAAGTGATGGTCACGGGGACGATTTCGTCTTTGAACAGACCGTCAGCGCGCGCCTTGGTTGCTTTCTGCTGGGAAGCCAGCGCAAAGGCATCTTGATCTTCACGCGACACGCCGTATTTAGCGGCAATGTTTTCAGCGGTGATGCCCATATGATAGTTGTTGAACGCATCGGTCAGCGCGTCACGAATCAGGGTGTCCACAAGGACGCCGTCGCCCATACGGTAGCCGGAACGGGCTTTTTCCAGGGCAAAAGCTGCATTCGTCATGCTTTCCATGCCGCCGACAACCATAATATCGTTGTCACCCGTTTTGATGGCCTGAGAGGCAAGGATGACAGCCTTGAGGCCGGAACCGCAGAGGATGTTGATCGAATAGGCAGGCGAGGAGACGGGGATGCCGGCACCAAGCGCAGCCTGCCGAGCAGGGCCTTGTCCACAAGCCGCTTGCAACACGTTCCCCATAATCACTTCCTCAACCAGATCTGGAGCAATCCCAGCGCGTTCAAGGGCGCTTTTGATAGCCACAGTTCCGAGATCAGACGCTTTGAAAGGGGTCAGAGTTCCATTGAAATTGCCGATCGGAGTGCGGGTTGCGCTGCAAATAACCACTTCTCTCATAAAAACTCCTTGAGCGTAGAGGAAATGTAACAAACGATTCTGCCTAAACACCATCAACAGATACTGCTTTTTTTATACACGAGTTCTGCCCAAGAGCCAATAGTATTCTGCACCTCAATCTCAAAAGGTTCGTATTTGCGTGTGAGATATTTGCAGCACAGTACATTGTCCTTGATTTTCTGGCTATCAATACATGTAACACACCAGGAACGATCCAATTCGTGGCAAAGCACCTCTCACCAATGTTTTTCTCGCCGATTCTTTCCGTTGTATTTTCTTGCGACACGAGAGTTGACTTTAAAACGAATGCGGTGTACTGCCGATTTTCAATCAGCGGCAGGTTGGGTTGCCAACACATCAGTTGATAGAACCTCGATGAAGCGATTTTCGCTGCATCGAGCACAGATTTGAGCGTTTGAGGCCTTATCGGTGTTACGTTAGCATAGAATGTACCAAACAGTCTGCACAAAGCGATCGTTGCGGTGTATCGCAACCGTCTTTGTCAGAGAGTGAAAGGAGTGCCTGAAATGAAGAAATTCTTTTTTTCCACCTTGTTGCTGGGTTTGATTGTGTTTGCAGGGCAAGCCTCAGCAGGTGGGTTTACGCTGTCAAGTCCGCAGATCCAGCCCGGTGGTACGCTGCCCAAGGATCAGATCTTCAATTCTTTTGGTTGCACAGGAAACAATATATCCCCGCGTCTTGAATGGAAAAATCCCCCAAAAGGCACCAAAAGTTTTGCGGTCACCGTCTACGATCCCGATGCGCCTACTGGAAGCGGCTGGTGGCACTGGGTACTTTTCGACATCCCGGCAGACACGCATTCTCTTGAGCTGTCGGCTGGCAACCTCAACGCCGGAAAAGCGCCCAAAGGGAGCATTCAGTCTCTGACCGACTTTGGTGTGCCGGGATACGGCGGCGCCTGCCCTCCCGCTGGTGACAAGCCGCACAGATACATCTTCACCGTGTTTGCGCTGGACACCCCCAGCCTCGGACTGGACGCCAAAGCCATGCCCGCGCTGGTTGGCTTTAGCATGAACGGTAAAATCCTCGGCAAGGCGACCCTCACAGGTGTCTCTTCCCGCTGATCCCAGCGCCCACGCTCGTACTATACCCTGTCGTCCTTGACACGCGCTTCCCTCTTTTTGGGTTTTTTACGGAATAAGGGTTGACTTCAAAACGAGTGAGGCGTAATGCTCCTCAATCGACGACAGGTCGGTCGCCAGCATAGCTC
>JAVVPW010000152.1:0-4296 GCA_036655575.1 Bilophila sp. | reverse complement strand
GCTCTGCTGACACGAAAGTGGCAGCCGCCGCAACGCGGCGTGGATTTTGGGAAAAACGACGTTTTTTCCCAAAATGATGCGTTGAAACACGGAGTGTTTCAAAAGCAAAATGCTCTAGTTGCGCCCCCGGAGCTGGCGCTTGTCGGCTACCCGGATGGTGATGCGTTCCTTGTCAAAATATTCAAGCAGAGGAATCACATACTTGCGCGAGAGTCCGCCGGAGAGTTCTTTAAAGCCTGCGGGGTCGAGGTCGTCGTGCGTGACAAACCAGTCCTTGATCCGCGCTTTCAGATCCTGGAGGCAGGGGGCGTGGTAGTAGAGTCCGTCCTTGATCTTGATAAGACTGCCGTCGTCACACAAGAGTTTGAGCACCGGAGTCGCGGCCTTGGCATCAACCTTGAGGGCTTCCAGCACGTCCTTGAGATTCGGCGGGGTAAACGCGGCGGTGGTATAGGCGGCTAGCAATTCGTCTCGCATTCTGGTCTGATCTGAAGCCAGCGAAACCGTGTGCGTTGCCAGCCGTACCACATCGCCATCAAGCACCAGCGTACCCGAACGCACCAGCCGTTCCACCACAAAATGCGTCAGCTTGGGCGCTAAACCCTTGTTCCAGTTGCGACTTGTCCCGCCACCTGTGGCGAGTGTCCCGCGTGCCATGCCAAGTTTCAACGGCTCGCGCTTGTGGAAGGCTTCTGCAACTTGAAGGCAACGCTGCGAAAGTGTGGCTACAACAGCCGCCGCAATGTAGCCTTTTTTTTCACGGTCAAAACAGAAAATCTTTCCCTTACCGGAAAGCCCCTGCACCAGCTTCTCCAGCCGTCGAGAATCGAGATTGGTGAGGATAGACAAGGTGACCAGATCCGCACCCTGCTCGGTGGCAAGTTCAATCTGTGCCAGAACCAGCGCTTCTTCGTCCGCTTCGGGTAAACCGGAGAGGAGGGCGAGGCGTTCTGGGGTCGCGTCACGGCGGCGCAGGGCGTAATCAAGCGGGTGCAGCACCACGCCCCCGGCGACAGTGCGCAAGGGCGAATAGGCACGCACCACGCAGTGATCGCCAAAGACACCCACCAGCGGCTCTTCAAGACGGACTTCGCACAGGGCAGTGTCGCCGGGCGCGAGTTTTTCACGGTCGGGAAAATAGAGTCGAGCGGCAACTTCACGCGCTTCATGGTGGAAATGCACTTCCACCCGGTGGCGCAAGGCGCGGGGGGCAGAGGCAAGGCACGTCAGGCGCACGAGCCAGCGTTGCGCCGGGAACAGCGTTCCGGGGAGTGCCAGCACGTCGCCGCGTTCTACCGCGTCCACATCCAGCCCTTGCAGATTGATGGCGGTACGGTGCCCAGAGCTTGCGCTCTCTACAGAGGTGCCGTGGCTTTGCAGGCTTCGTGCCCGTGTCAGCAGGCCACGCGGCAGGACTTCTAGCGCGTCACCAACGTTGAGAGAGCCGGAAATCATGGTGCCAGTGACAACGGTTCCGTGACCTTTCATCGTGAACACGCGGTCTACAGGCAAGCGGAACAGATCGGTGCGGCGCTTCGGTGTCAGTTCCTGTTCTTGTCTGGCGATGTAGTCACGCAGGGCGTCAACCCCTTCCCCGGTTTGTGAGGAGACTGGAAAGAGCGGCGCGCCTTCTAGAAAGGTACCCTGCAAGAAATCGGTGATGTCTTCTTGCGCCAGTTCAAGCAACTCAGCGTCTACCATGTCTGTTTTGGTGACAGCAACCAGCCCGTGCCGGATGCCGAGCAAGGCGCATATTTCCAGATGTTCGCGGGTCTGCGGCATGACGCCTTCATCAGCGGCAACAACGAGCATCACAAAATCAATGCCGGAAGCGCCTGCGACCATGTTCTTGACGAATTTTTCGTGCCCCGGAACGTCCACAATGCCCAGCCGCACCCCGCCCGGAAGATCGCAAAACGCAAAACCCAGCTCAATAGTGATGCCCCGGCGTTTTTCTTCTTCCAGACGGTCACAGTCAATGCCCGTCAGCTTGCGCACAAGCGATGTCTTGCCGTGATCTATATGCCCCGCCGTTCCCATCACTATAGCCATGGTGTACTCCTTTGGAGAAAGAGAAAGGCAGCATTGAGGGAGGGGAACGCTTTCTGCAGCAAGGTTCACCCTCCCCCGATGGTTGAGAATCTTTTCAAAAGTAAAAGGCGCTACGATGAAAAGGCGCTACGCTTCCAGGACATGCCCTATTGAAAGCAGTGTTGATTCCGCAAAGTCCCGCGAAATCAGTTGCATCCCGACAGGCATCCCGTTGGCCTGCCCTACGGGGAACGCAAGACCGGGGAGGCCAGCGAGGTTGAGCGAGACGGTATAAATATCCATGAGGTACATCTT
The DNA here is from genome assembly GCA_036655575.1 of Bilophila sp. Lineage (GTDB taxonomy): Bacteria > Desulfobacterota > Desulfovibrionia > Desulfovibrionales > Desulfovibrionaceae > Bilophila. The sequence continues at coordinate 1,950 of JAVVPW010000152.1, read as the reverse complement.
GAGCGGATCGTCAATGATTGAGCCGATCTTCCAGGCCGTGACGGGTGAGACTGGCCCAAAGAGCGCGTCGCAAGACGCAAGCGCAGTCAGGTAGTCTTGTCGAATAAGGCGCCGGACTTGCGCGGCTTTGCGGTAATAAGCGTCGTAATAGCCTGCCGAAAGCACATAGGTACCGAGCAGAATCCGGCGTTGTACTTCTGTTCCAAAGCCTTCGGTACGCGAACGGGTGTAGAGATCGTCAAGGTCGTGCGGTGCGGCAGCGCGGTGTCCGTAGCGCACGCCGTCGAAACGGGAAAGATTCGAGCTGGCTTCTGCCATCGCCACGATATAATACGCCGCGATAGCGTGACGGGTTGCGTGCGGCAGGGACACCTCCACAAGTGTCGCGCCAAGCGCCTGCGCCTTTTCAAGTGCGGCCTGACACGCCGCAGCAACAGCGCCGTCCAGTCCTTCCGCCATAAATTCGCGTGGAATGCCAAGGCGCACGCCTTTGAGATCGGTACGCGAAAAATCTGTGCAGGGGTCGAGCGGGCGTGGGGAGGAGGTGGAATCGCGTGGATCGTGCCCGGCAAGGACAGAAAGCATGATGCCAGCGTCCGCAACCGTTCGGGTCAGCGGCCCGACCTGATCGAGCGAGGAACCGTAGGCAATGACGCCGTACCGGGACACCCGCCCGTAGGTGGGCTTGAGTCCCACACAGCCGCACAGGGCGGCGGGTTGACGGATGGAGCCGCCCGTATCTGTACCGAGTGAGGCAAAGCACTGACAGGCGGTGACACTCGCCGCAGAGCCACCACTAGAACCACCGGGAACGCGCTCAAGGTCGTGCGGGTTGTGCGTGGGGCCAAAGGCGGAATTTTCGGTGGACGAACCCATGGCGAACTCGTCCATGTTGTTCTTGCCAACGATGATCGCTCCGGCCTTGCGCAGGCGTTCGACCACAAAAGCGTCGTAACACGGCGTGAAGTCGCCAAGAATCCGCGAACCCGCTGTGGTGCGTGTCCCTTTTGTAGCGATGGCGTCCTTGACGGTCACAGGGACACCCCAGAGCGGTTTGTCTGTGGGGTCAAACGCGGTATCAAGCGCCCGCGCCTCTTCAAGCGCTTCCTCGCGCACCGTAATCAGGGCGTGCAACGTCGGCTCGGTAGCGGCAATGCGCTCAAGGCAGGCACGGGTAACGTCTTCTGCCGAAACGTCACGGCTGGCAAGCTGACTACGGATCTGCGCCAACGTGGCGGTCGTCAAAGCGGTGGTACTGGACATGTAAACCTCATTTGGAAATGCCTGCAAGGGTGCGCCCCTTGACCCCGTTCGAGAGAAATGATTCCCCCAAACGCCCTCAGTTTCCTGTCGCAAAAGGTGTTCTGTAAAAATAGGTTCAAAAACGCAAGCGGCACTCGTTGAGAAAAAGCCCAGCTCTTGATCCTTGATCCTTGACCCGACAAAAGCTCTTTACCCTACAATCCGAGGCACGACGAAAAAGGCGCCATCGGATTCGGGCGCGTTGGCGAGGATGTCTTGGCGTGGTGGTCGCGCAGAGGCCTCGGATGGCTCATCTGCCCTGTAGGGTGTGGCGTGGGTAACAGGGCTGTAGAGCGGCAAGACAGCAGATGTGTCCACTTCAGCCAGAATGTCCATATAGGCGATGATGTCGGCGCATTGTTCTCCAAAATGAGCGAGTGTCGCTTCGTTCGGAGCAAGACGGGCAAGTCTTGCGAGGTGCGCCATGCGGTCGGCGGTGAGCATGGATAAAACCCTTCAGGTGGATGGTGTGAGGAAAGCATCAGCTCTGCTTGGCAGATGGATGGTGTGAGGAAAGCATCAGCTCTGCTTGGCAGATGGATGGTGTGAGGAAAGCATCAGCTCTGCTTGACAGATGGATGGTGTGAGAAAACATCAGCTCCGCTTGGCAGAGCGGGAGGCCGTCTTCCGGCTGGAGTTTTTCCGGCT
>JAVVPW010000151.1:0-4377 GCA_036655575.1 Bilophila sp. | reverse complement strand
CAAGACACCCTATGCCGTTGTGTTGCTTGATGAAATTGAAAAGGCACATCCAGACATCTTCAACGTCCTGTTGCAGGTTATGGATTACGCGACCTTGACGGACAACACAGGGCGCAAGGCAGATTGCAAAAACATCGTGCTCATCATGACCTCGAACGCAGGCGCACGGGACATGGCGTCCATGCCGATGGGCTTTGTGGAGGCCGCGAGTGGGGGGCAAGGTGCGGCGCAACGCGGACTCAAGGCTGTAGAAGAGGCGTTTAGTCCCGAATTTCGCAACCGTCTGGATGCGTTGGTGCCGTTCAACGGTCTGACGCAAGATCTTATGGCGCGGATTGTGGACAAGTCGCTGGCTGAAATGGCAAAGGGACTGGCTGAAAAGCGCGTTTCCCTGACGCTGACCCCGGCTGCGCGGGACTGGCTGGCGAAAAAGGGCTACGACCCCGCGCTTGGTGCGCGTCCTCTGCAACGCTTGCTGCGCGAAACACTTGAAGATCAACTCGCCAGCGAAGTGCTCTTCGGGCGCCTCATCAAGGGCGGCACCATCACCGCCGACGCCCCCGAAGCAGGCAGTGACAGACTGGTTTTGAAGTAGGAAGCGCAAGACAGCATTACTGCGTATCTCTGTAAGGGAAGGGGACTCTTTCTTCGGAAAGCCCCTTCCCCAACGTTTCTCTTTCCTCAGGTTCGCCATGATCTATCGACTGCATCCTTTGTATCCTGTGTTTCCTGATCCAGAACAGGCGGACGCGAATGGTTTGCTGGCTGTTGGGGGCGATCTTGCGCCGCAGCGCTTGCTTGCAGCGTATCGCGCTGGGATTTTCCCGTGGTACGATGCGGAACAGCCGTTGCTCTGGTGGTCGCCAGACCCTCGTTGTGTCATCTTGCCCGAACATTTCCGCATTCCCCATACGGTGCGCAAGGAACTGCGTGACCATTCGTTTGAGGTCACTTTTGACTGCGCTTTTGTGTCTGTGATGCGTGCGTGCGCGCAAACACCTCGCACCGGACAAGGGGGAACATGGATTTTAGACGACATGATTGCAGCCTACACCCAGCTCTATCAGATGGGGTACGCGCATTCTGTGGAAGTGTGGGAACTGGACAAAGAAGCTCTTTCGCCTGTCCTCACGGGCAAACGACTGGTGGGGGGCTTGTACGGGGTGGCGCTAGGGCAGGCGTTCTTTGGGGAATCCATGTTTCACCTGCGCGCCAACGCTTCAAAACTCGCGCTGGTACGGCTCATGGACTGGCTACACGACAGGCACTGCACCTTGCTGGACTGTCAAATGGAAACCCCACACATCATGCGCTACGGCGCAACCTGTATAGCTCGAAAAGAGTTTCTGACTCGCTTGCGTGAAGCCGTAGGTACAGACTCCGTGTTTCTTTAAATCACCAGAACATGCGCGTATCGACCGGACGTGCGACCGGCGGCCTCGGTGGCTTGGGCAAGTTCGCGGCACGCCGGACAGGCAGCGCGGGGCAACAGGAGACAAAGGCTTTCCGCCGTGCGCCGAGAGGCTGTTTCGATGCAGGTAAGCCCGGCGCAGTCAGGACACAGCCGAATACGCTCACGCTGACGCTCGTGCAAGTCGTCAGTATCATAATAGATATTTCGTTCGCGGCACCACCACGCGCCTTCCTTGCGCCCCTCAGACGGGCACGGCGGTGGCTTGTGGAACTGTTGCACCACGTCATCGCACAAACGCTGAATGTACGCGGTCACTTCTTGACGTTGACGGAGATCCCGCACGTTGTAATCCGGTTCGTACACATGCTCGAAAGGCAGTCCTGCCAACGCAAGGCAGATCCCCAGATTGACATACGGCAACGCCCCCCGAATGGAATACCCGCCCTCAAGCACCGCAATGTGCGGGTTGAGGCGGCGGTTCATCTCGGCGTACCCGTGCGCGGAAAGTTGCATATTGGTCCGGGGATCAGTGTAGTGGTTGTCCTGCCCGGCGGAATTGATGATCAGATCCGGCTTGAAGGCCTCTAGCAGGGGCAACACCGCGTGCTCGGTCACATACAGATACCCCTCGTCGCCCGTACCGGGAGGCAGAGGGATGTTCACCGTGCGCCCTAGTGCGCCGGGGCCGCCGCATTCTGGGAGAAACCCTGTACCGGGGTACAGCGTGCGACCGTCCTGATGCAGAGAAATGAACAGGGTATCCGGGTCATTCCAGAAAATATCCTGCGAACCGTCCCCGTGGTGACAGTCCGTGTCCACAATGGCGATGCGCAGTGGCCCAAAGCGCTTGCGCAGATTCTCTAGCATCACGGCTTCGATATTGACATTACAAAAGCCACGGTTGCCGTGACTCACGCGCATGGCGTGGTGCCCCGGCGGGCGGACAAGCGCAAAAGCGCGATCCATTTCGCCAGACAGCACCAGTTCGCCAGCACGGATGGCACCGCCAGCAGAGGCCAAGTGTGACGCTGAACACACCCGTTGCACATCAGGAAGACAAAAATGCACCCGCTCAATGTCGTCAAACGTTGCCATACCCGGCTTGACTTCGGTGATGCCCGGCAGGTCAAACAAGCCTTCTTCGCGCAACTGATCCTGGGTGTAGAGTAGACGCTCTTCCCGCTCTGGATGCGTCGGGCTGATCGCCCAGTCAAAAGCCGGAAAAAAAACCACCCCAAGCGAACGAAGTGCGTCTGGCATACGAAGTTCTCCAACGGGCAGGAATGGCTCCCGCCCCTTGGCAAGGCACGACCCTGCAACGGGGCTGACCCGCATCTTTCTGGATTTTTTCAGTACAAACGGCCTAGAGCCTTTTCAAAAGAAAGCACTGTTACAGCAAGGCTCTCCCCCTGATACGACCTTTATCCCAGACGCCCCTTGGTCGAGTTGTGGAGTTTGGTTTCAGCGTATTCTTTCAGCCGTTGCGCTTCCACAAAATCGGGTTGCAGCTTGATGGCAGCGGCAGAGGCACGAACGGCCTTATCCCACTGTTCCCAATCCAGATACAGCCGACCAAGGTTGAAAAACAGGTTCGGATCTCGTCCAAGATAGTTGGACGCACGCAAATAATACTTTTCTGCCGTAGCAAAATTTTTGACTTTGCGCAGCGCCATCCCAATGTGATTGTACAAATGCGCCAGTTCAGGGTTGAGTTTGAGGGCGGCTTCGAGGTATTCGATGGCGTCATCGTACTCGCCGTATTTGAGATACAACTCCCCAATCTCGCCGAGCATGGCGGAATCGTCCTTAAATTCCTTGCTCAGAGCAACGAAATCCGCACGCGCCTGCGGCAATTCCTTGTTCTTCAGATGCTCCTCGCCGCTGGCAAAAAGATTGCCCCGGCGTTCTGTCATCATCCGCAAGGTGTCTTGCGCGGCGTCCCGGATAGAGGAATCCACCGTCTCCAGCAACATGCGCACATCATCAAACAACTTGCGCTCGTTGCCGGGCGTATAGATGATATTCAACGGGAACAGCCGCTTGACTTCCGGGTCTGCCATGATGCAGTAGACTGCATCTTCCAGCATGATGGCAAACTCATCTTTCTCCGACTTCATGAGCGGATTCTTGAGCACAATCAGCGTTGTTGAATACAGCGCCTGAATGGCGGGCAAGGGTTTCCCCATCCGCAGATAGGTACGGATCTGCGACAATTGTTGCCGCGCTTTCGTCAAATCATTGGACATGCCTGCCTCGCGTGCGTGTAATACAATCCGCAACGACTCCCGCATCGGGAACCCACATCACTTGCCAAAAACCCCCGCCCTTTTTCTCTTGTGTACGTCTGTCAGCACTGCACTGCGTCGCGCACCATGCCCCGAAAACGGGCAAAGAAATACTGACTGTCGATGGGGCCGGGGCTGGCTTCCGGGTGATGCTGCACTGCCAAAATGGCCTTGGTCTTGTGCGCAAAGCCTTCCAGTGTCCCGTCATTGAGGTTCACATGGGTCACGATGACATCGGGAACGGTGTCGATATCCACACAAAACCCGTGGTTCTGCGATGAAATCTCCACATGTCCGGTGGAAAGATCCTTCACCGGATGATTGCAGCCGTGATGCCCAAACTTCAGCTTGCGGGTGCTTCCACCCATGGCGTGCCCTAGCAACTGATGCCCCAGACAGATCCCCGCCACAGGGTAGCTTTCGATCAGTTCACGGATGGTCGCTATCTCGTCGGTGAGTGTTGCGGGGTCTCCGGGGCCGTTGGACAAAAACACGGCTTGTGCGCCACAGGCTTTCACCTGATCCGCCCGGAACGATGGGGGCACAATGAGCATGTCAAAACCCTGCGCCGTGAGCAGGCGCAAAATATTCCACTTGATCCCAAAATCATACACCACCAGACGCGGGCCAGTGCCAGCCCAGACAAAGGAACCATCGGCCTTGAGACTGGCGGGAACC
>JAVVPW010000150.1:0-4423 GCA_036655575.1 Bilophila sp. | reverse complement strand
CATGCGCCTGTCGCGGGTCAGTGTCGAGAGCCTGTTCAAGGTTTCCTTGCTGGAGTTGCTGAATCAGCCCGAAGGCCTGCCCTTCTCGCTCCAGACCTGCGGGCGCAATCGATTTCAGTGCCTGCTGAAGCGGCCAAAGATGGCCCCTGTTCAGGCGCGAGTGTTCACTGAGCCCAGCGTCGCGCCACCCGACGTCATCAGCCTCAACACCCTGCATTTTGGCGACAGCCGCGTGGAAAAAGCCGTGCGCCAGGCCGAGCGCCTGCTGGAAAAGGACATTCCGTTGTTGATTCAGGGCGAAACCGGGGTCGGCAAGGAGGTGTTCGTCAAAGCCCTGCATCAGGCCAGCTCGCGCAACAAACAGGCGTTCATCGCCGTTAACTGTGCAGCTATTCCCGCCGAACTGGTGGAATCCGAGCTGTTCGGCTATGAAAAAGGCGCGTTCACCGGTGCTGCCAAAGGTGGCAAGCCCGGCATGTTTGAGCTTGCCCACAAGGGAACCCTGCTGCTTGACGAAATAGGCGAGCTTCCACTCCCGATGCAGGCGAAATTATTGCAAGTTCTAGACGGACACCCGTTTCACCGTGTGGGTGGCACCAAGCCCATTGTTGTGGATGTGCGTGTCCTTGCCGCCACCAACAAGCCGCTGGCGGAAATGGTAAGCGGGGGGCAGTTTCGGGAAGATCTTTTCTATCGGTTGCGGGTACTTACAGTCGAAATACCCCCTCTTCGGGAACGCACCGATGACATTCCTGTGCTTGCGATGCATTTTCTTCAGGAAATAGCCGCTAAAAACGCGCTCAACAAAAAATTCGACCCGCTGGTGCTCAACTGTTTTCTGACCTACCCGTGGCCCGGCAACGTCCGTGAATTGCAAAATCTCATGGAACGTGCGGTGTTGCTCGCCGGAGGCAAGGAAATCACGCCCCGGCATTTTCTTTTGAATGAAAACGAGTGGCCGCTTTTTGACGAGTCTGACGAGTCCGATGCGTTCGAGACTGCCGGGACGGCTGCAAGTGAAGCCGAGCAGGGCGGTGGGGTGGCGTCTGCAAAAGATGGCACAGGCGAGCAGGGCAGTTCTGGGAGTGGCACTCCGTTTCCGAACGCCGTCATCCCGTTGCACGAGATGGAACGTCTGATGATCATGAAAGGCCTCGAAACCACGTCCGGCAACCGGACACAAGCCGCCGAACTTCTCGGTATTTCCGTGCGCACCTTGCGCAACAAGCTCAATGAATACCGTGGACTGGGCATGGATATTGCCTGATTTTCCCGTGATGATGCGTTGCAACACGGAATGTTTCAAAAGCAAAAGGCTCTAAAAGGATAACCGATGAACTTGACGCAGAAAATCATTTCGAGTCACCTTGTTTCAGGCACCATGACACCGGGGTCAGAAATCGGCTTGCGCATTGACCAGACGCTGACGCAGGACGCAACGGGTACGTTAGCGTGGTTGCAGTTTGAGGCGTTGGGCTTGCCACGGGTGCAGACGGCGTTGTCGCTCAGTTATGTAGACCACAACACCTTGCAGATGGATTTTCGCAATCCCGACGATCACCGGTTTTTGCGCACGGTGGCAGGTCGGTTTGGGGGCGTTTTTTCGCCAGCCGGGACAGGCATCTGTCATCAGCTTCATTTGGAAAATTTTGCAAAGCCCGGTGCAACGCTGGTCGGCTCCGACAGCCACACCCCCACGGCTGGCGGCATGGCCTCGCTGGCGATGGGTGCGGGCGGGCTGTCTGTGGCGCTGGCTATGGCGGGAGAAGCGTACATGACCCCCATGCCCAAAGTGGTGCAGGTGCGGCTTGAGGGCAAGCTGACGGGCTGGGCGTCTGCCAAGGATGTTATCCTTGAACTCTTGCGCAAGCTCACGGTCAAGGGGGGTGTGGGGCGCGTGTTTGAATACACAGGCCCCGGCGTAGCAACGCTGTCTGTACCGGAACGCGCCACCATCACCAACATGGGGGCGGAACTCGGCGCGACAGGTTCGCTCTTTCCGAGTGACGCCGTGACCCGTGCCTTTCTGGCGAGTATGGGACGTGAAGCGGACTGGACAGAGCTTGGCGCTGAGAGTGACGCGACGTATGATGAAGAGCTGTGTCTTGATCTTGCAGCGCTGACCCCGCTTGCCGCGCAGCCGCACATGCCGGATCGCGTGGTGCCGGTGGCAGAGCTGGACGGCCTTTGCGTGGATCAGGTCTGCATCGGTTCCTGCACCAATTCTTCCTATGCGGATTTGAAACTTGTGAGCGGGCTTTTTGCAGGGCGCCGTCTCAATCCTGCCACGGACACCCTCATTTCTCCCGGTTCCAAGCAGGTTTTGACCATGCTTGCCAGTGAGGATCTGTTGAAACCGTTGTTGCACGCCGGGGCACGGCTCCTTGAGTGTTCCTGTGGCCCGTGCATCGGTTCCGGGGGCGCGCCTGTGTCTGGCGGGGTGAGTGCGCGTACCTTCAACCGCAATTTTGAAGGTCGGTCTGGAACGCGGGATGCGCGTGTCTATCTGGTCAGTCCACTGACAGCGGCACAAGCGGCGCTCAACGGAAAATTCACCGATCCAGCAAGCTGGGGCACGCCGCCTGTCAGACCGGAATTGCCAGAAGTGCCGTCGATTCGGCACCTGTTTGTGTTTCCGTCAGCAAAGCAGGAAGAGCGAGAGAAGGTTGCGGTTGTGCGCGGGCCAAACATTGTGGCGCTGGAGACGTTCCCTCGGCTGGAAGCGAGCGGGGAGACGCTTGACGCCACTGTGGTCATCCGCCTTGGCGATGACATCACCACAGACCACATCATGCCGGCTGGTGCGGCGATTCTGGCCTTGCGTTCCAACATCCCAGCCATTGCGGAACATGTTTTTGTGCGGGTGGACAAGGACTTTGTGCCTCGTGCCCGTGCTCTTGCAAAGAGCGGCGGGAACGGGGTGATTGTGGCGGGCGACAACTACGGGCAGGGTTCGAGTCGTGAACACGCGGCTCTTGCCCCGCGTCATCTGGGCATCCGCGTGGTGCTGGTGCGTTCGCTGGCGCGTATCCACCGTGCGAATCTGATCAATTTTGGGATTCTGCCTCTGACGTTTGTCAATCGAGACGATTATGACCGTGTGGTGCAGGGCGCGGGGTTGCGCATCCCTGTGGCGGCGCTGACGCCCGGAGGCGTGATTGAGATCACGGTTGCGGGTGTGGGAACCGTGCCTGTGTGTAACGATCTTTCCCCTGCCGAGCTGGACACGATCCGGGCTGGCGGGCTACTCAATGCCGTGCGAAGCAGGATGTAAGACTGCTCTGGAGACGGCTGTGCGTTGTGTGTAGAGAAAAACGGTTTTCCCGAACCAGTCAAATGGAGCTGACATGCTTGACGTTATTCGTTCCAATGCCCAATCTTGGGGCGTGAAACTTGCCTTTGGCATCATCATTGTGGTTTTTGTGTTCTGGGGCGTTGGCGGACTTTCCGGCGGCCCCACCACCGTCATCCTTGAGGTGAACGGCGAACCTGTCACCATGCAGGATTTTCAGCGGCGGTACGAGAAATACGAACAGGAGATCCGTTCGCAGTATCCTGATCTTGACCCCACGATGCTGAAGAGTCTGAAGCTCAAGCAGCAAGTCATCCAGCAGCTCATTCTTGAAGCGCTGATCACGCAAGAAGCAACCCGGCTGGGCGTCATGGTTACGCCTGTGGAATTGCGCAAGACCATCGAGGGCTTGCCGTATTTTCACAACGCCGAAGGTGTGTTTGATGCTGAAACCTATCTGCGGATGCTGAAGGCACAAAACGATACCGCCGGACATTTTGAGAAGCAGGTGCGCAACACCTTGCTCATGGGCAAACTGCAGAAGGATGTCACCGCCGGCGCCTACATTTCCGAGGCTGAAGTGCGGGAATTGTACATGTATGATGGTGAGCGCCGGATTTTGGAATACGTCCTGTTTCCGCTCTCTGACTATCTGTCAAAGGTGAACGTGACGCCGGAAGAGATCCAGAGTTATTATGACGCCAATCAGTCAGGATTCTCGATTCCGCCGCAAGCGGATGTGGAATATTTGCTGATCGGTGCCGAAGCACTGGCGCCGTTGCAGGTCATTTCAGACGCTATGGTGGCGGGCTATTACGAGAAGAACGCAGGGCAGTACACGCAACCAGAGCAGGTACACGCTCGGCATATCCTGATTCTTGCGGCGGAAAAAGCCGGGGAAGAGGAGCTTGCCAAGGCCAAGGCTGAAATCGAGTCTCTTGAAAAGCGGCTCTCGCAAGGCAAAGAAGATTTTGCCAAGCTCGCGCAAGAGTTTTCACAAGATGGCAGTGCGGCGCAAGGTGGGGATCTCGGCTGGTTTGCGCGGGAACAGATGGTCGCGCCCTTTGCCGATGCCGCGTTTGCGCTCAAGCCCGGCGAAGTGTCCAAACCCGTCAAGACGCAGTTTGGGTA
>JAVVPW010000149.1:0-4474 GCA_036655575.1 Bilophila sp. | reverse complement strand
GGCCCTCCGTCAATGTTATTACAGGGCTTATAAAGGCAAATATACCTGCCAGAGTTGCTTTTACACTGCCAAGTAATGCCGATTCACGTACCATAATAGACTGCGCCGGTGCGGAAAAATTATTGGGCAAGGGTGACATGCTGTTCAAGCCCACAGGGGGCAAGCTGTTGCGCTTGCACGGCCCCTTTGTTACGGATGACGAAGTGCAGTCTGTTGTTGACTACTGGAAGCGGCAACGAGCGCCGCAGTATGACGTTGATTTTTCCGCATGGGGTGCGGCCTCTGCGGAATCGGCAAAAAGCAGTGCCTCCACCTCCAGCGGTTCCGGTGCGACTGATGAAGAAAGCCTGTACGCTGAAGCGGTTACATTTGTGCAGGAACAAGGACGGATGTCCATTTCACTCCTGCAACGGCGCTTCCGTATCGGATTCAACAAGGCCGCCCGCTTTGTGGAGCGGATGGAACAAGACGGCATCCTTCCCCCCGCCGAACGCGCCAACAAAGCCCGGCAAGTGCGGATGGACTGACGCCTTTTCGTTTTGAAAAGACGCTGCTGGAGCAAACGCGAAAGCGTAGGATTGTTTCGTCGATCAGGATGTGTGCAACGTTCGGCAGTACCGTGGTGCTGCACGAGAAAACCCAAGGATACAAGATCATGCGTCTGTCATTCATTGCTCTTCTTGCGACTACGGTACTGCTTGCTTCAGGAGCGTGTGCGCTGGCCGCTGAAACAGCGCCCATCACCAAGGCCATGCAGCAACAATACGAATCCATGAAAACCTTCACCGCCACCTTCACCCAGCGACTGGTGCATCAAGAAAGCGGCTCGGAAGAATCCCGCAAGGGGGTTCTGGATTTTGAAAAGCCCCTCAACATCCGCTGGGAAACCAAAGCGCCACACGCCGAATTGCTTGTTGTCACCGCACAAGATGTCTGGGACTTTCTCCCGGATGAAGAGCTGGCCTATCGCTACGCGCCTGACGTGGTGCAAGATTCGCGCTCCATCCTGCAAGTCGTCACAGGACAGACGCGGCTGGACAAGGATTTTACCGTTACCCCCGAAAAGGATCAGGACGGCTTTGCGGTACTGCGCCTCTACCCCAAGGAACCCTCTACCCAGCTCGTCGAAGCCGTGTTGTGGGTAGACACCACCACGCACCTGATTAAGCGGGCACAGATTCTGGACTTTTACGGCAACACCAACGAAGTGACCTTCTCTTCGCTGACCCCGAACGCCCCCATCAAGCCCGGAACCTTCCAGTTCACGCCCCCTAAGGGTACGACTGTGGAAGACCTCACCAATCAGGCGGCTCCTGAGCGCCCGTTGCTCCAGTAGTTTTTTGTACCAGCACGCTTCTGAACTTTTTTGCGAGGTAAGAATGAACATAGGTCAGTGGACGCATGACGCCTTTATGGAAGAAGCCCGGAAATTTCACGGCTATCCGGCACCCGGTCTGATTGTCGGGGGCTACATGGTCGAACTTGCCAAACAGCAGATGCCAGAAGGTACGTTGTACGATGCCATCAGCGAAACCGCGCACTGCCTGCCGGACGCTGTACAGCTCCTGACGCCCTGCACCTATGGCAACGGCTGGCTCCGGGTGCTTCCCTTTGGTATTTACGCCGTGAGTCTGTACGACAAGCACACTGGCGCTGGTGTCCGCGTGCATCTGGACAACACCAAACTGGACGCTTACCCCGAAATACGAAGCTGGTTTTTGAAAGAACGCCCCAAAAAAGAGCAGAATACCGAGCTGTTGCAAGCGCAGATCAAAGAAGCTGGCGCCAGCATTCTGACCTTGCGCACCATCCAGATCAAGCCCGAACACCTCAAGCACCGCTCCTTTGGGAGCGTCAGCCGCTGTCCCTTGTGCGGTGACTACCACCCGGCAGCCTTTGGCGGCATCTGCCGTTCTTGTCAGGGACAATCACCGTATGAAGACGGGCCGGGCTTCTCTGCACAGACCCAGCCCGCCGCGCCGCGCCCAGTGGCGGTGGCGGTTGCAGACGCCGTGGGCAAGCACGCGCTGCACGACATGACCCGCATCATTCCCGGCGAAGAAAAAGGCCCCGCCTTCACCGCCGGACAAGAATTCACCGCTGGCGACATCTGCCGCTTGCAGCAGATGGGGCGCAATCGCGTCTATGTCCTTGAAAACAACACGCATCTTCAGGACTGGATACACGAAGACGATGCTGCACGCGGGTTTGCACGTCTCATGCAAGGTGAAGGGGTTGCGCTCGAAGCGGAACCTCGGGAAGGAAAAGTCAATTTTCGTGCGGCGCAGGACGGGATGCTGCTGGTGGATACCGAGCGCCTCGAACGCTTCAACCTCGTACCGGATGTCATGTGTTGCACCCGCCACCAGTACAGTGTGCTGACAGCAGGCACCAGACTTGCGGGAAGCCGCGCTATCCCGCTGTATCTGTCCAAAGCCGGATTCCAAAACGCCCTGGCTGTGCTTGAAGATGGCCCGCTCTTTCGCATAGCCCCATTGCGCAAGGCACAAGTGGGGATTCTCGTCACGGGTACGGAAGTCTTTCAGGGACTGATTCAGGATCGCTTTGCGCCCATCATCACGCAAAAATGTCAGCAACTCCAGTGCAATGTCGTCAAGACTCTCATTGCCCCGGACAAGGCGGAAGCCATCACGCAGGGCGTCCAAGACCTGCTTGCGGCGGGCGCTGACCTCATCATCACCACGGCTGGACTTTCTGTTGACCCGGATGATGTCACCCGCAAGGGACTGCTCGATGCAGGACTCGCAGACGCGCTTTACGGTGTCCCCGCGCTCCCCGGCACCATGACGCTCATGGGACGCATCAACCACGCAGAGGTCATTGGCGTGCCCGCCTGTGCCCTGTTCTACAAGACCACGGTGCTCGATCTCATCTTGCCCCGGATGCTTGCAGGAATCCCCATCACCCGCCTCGACCTTGCCCGCATCAGCAACGGCGGGCTGTGTATGGAATGCAAAACCTGCACCTTCCCCAAGTGCCCCTTTGGAAAAGTCTGAGCACACGCTGACCCTTTCACACCGGCTCGCGTGTTTACAAGGGACACGCGAGCCGGGACTTGCGCGAGTCGAAAAAAGCGCTCATGCTCACGCCACGACAAAAACCCTTTGCTGACAGGACAGACCATGGAAACGCCACAGGATACCACGCCCCGAAAACGCCTTACTTCCGAGCAGGGTGTGCAGGCGGCCTGTTTTTTGTTTGAGCTGAACACGCGGGAACAGGATCTCATGGAAATGGCACAACGTGCGGGCATCCCTTGTGATGCGGATGCCGAGGTGCGCGGAAAAGTCATTGAAGAATGGTACGGTTTTGTCCATGCTGCTGTGGTGTACGGACTCCAAAACTGCGCGTCCAACGGCATCATGGCAGACTACCTGCGCAGCACGCGGGTGTTGCTCACACAGGTTGCACAGTACGACGCCGACCGGATCGAAGCGTTTATCGACCAGACATTCGCTGGCTACATCGGGCTTATGGCGCGCAACGAGCAAAAGCAGTGCCCAGCGCTGTTTTTTCGCCGCACGCTTGGTGTCTCTGATCTGACAGAACTGCCGAAAGAGCGCGTTGCCTTCTTGTCCGGCATGATGGCTATCACCATGTGCGCCATTCTTGACAAGCTGAACGCCTATGATTTTGTGGACGAACCAGAAGAAGAGGCACCCTGCGACTGTGAAGACAACGTAACGTCTTGACTTTTTTCAGAAGGAGGGAGTCATGGGACGCTTTTTCAGGGAACCCATGAACGGCCTGACCCACTGCATCGGTAGCTTGTTGGCGCTTCTCGCCACGGTACTGCTCCTTGTGCGGGTCGCCAATCCTCCTCTGCCCTTGCATCTCGTCTGTTTCGCCGTTTTCGGCGGCGCTATGATCCTCTTGTACGGCGCGAGTACGCTGTACCACTGGCTCCCGCTTTCAGACGCTGGCATCAAGCACTGGCGACGCATTGACCACTGCATGATCTTTATCTACATCGCTGCAACCTACACCCCTATCTGTCTCATCGCGTTGCGTGGGGCGTGGGGCTGGTCACTGTTTGGCGTGGTCTGGGGCATCGCTCTTGCAGGGCTTGGCATCAAACTCTACTGGCTGGACGCTCCGCGCTGGCTTTCAACCGGGCTGTATCTTGGCATGGGCTGGATGGTGGTTGTGGGTGTTTATCCACTGGTTGTGCATCTGCCAACGGGTGCGCTCCTCTGGTTGCTTGCGGGGGGGCTGTTCTACAGTGTTGGCGCGGTGATCTACGCCCGCCGCCGCCCCAATCTCGCGGCCTGCCTCGGTTTCCACGAACTCTTCCACCTGTTTGTGATGGCAGGCAGTCTGTGCCATTTTGTGGTTATGTACAACTATATCAGCATGATATAAGCAAGCGCTACATGTCGATGTTGAGCCACGTTCTGGCCGCCCACCCGATCAGGAACGAAATAGCGGCAACGCTGAAGCTGATGCAGATCAT
>JAVVPW010000148.1:0-4490 GCA_036655575.1 Bilophila sp. | reverse complement strand
GCCGAAGCCTCCAGATTCGCCAGCCATGATTGCAGAAGCCAAGAAGATGCTGGATTCACTTCAGTATCAAGCAGCACTTGACCTGTTGGCGCAGATTCGAGAGCACCATCTTACGCCTGAGCAACGCGAAAACGTGTTGTATATGATCAGCGAAGCCACCAACAGTCTCTATCGGGACAACTGGATGGAGGGATACGAGCCTGTTGTGGTCAGTACCAATGAGGCCATGAACTACAACTTGCGTTCGCAACGTGTCCCTGAAGCCCTGATGCGTCTTGGTATGATCAATCTGAATACAGGCAATCAGGATGAAGCGGCGGGATATTTTGGAGCACTCAAAAACAAGTACGCACTTGACCCCAATGTGCCGCTTGGCTATCTGGCGCTTGGCAAGGATCAGTTCAAGAAGGGGCAGTACGCCGAGGCTGTACAGTCGTTCCAGAGCATTCTTGATGAATATCCAGAAAGCCGTGCTGTGCGTGACGCTTCACGCTACATGGCGGAAGCGCTGTTCAAACAGGGGCACAACAGCCGTGCGTTGATCCTTGTGGATTTTGTGGATCGCCGTTGGCCGAGACTGTATCTTGATGATCCTGAATATCTGCCTATGGTAGGTGAACTGCAATTTCAGGAAAACAGGCCAGACAATGCCCTGCAAACCTACTGGACGTATTACAACCTGATTCCAGACAACCCGGACAACCACAAGTTGCTCTTGCGAATCGGTACGATCTATCTTCAGAAGGGCTTGCAAAAGGGCAGTCGTGATGTGCTAGAAGAGCTGATGCGCAAGTATCCGCAATCTACTTCCGCACCTATTGCGCTTCAGCGTCTGGGTGAAGAAGGTTTATACGACGGGAATCCTACGCTGGATCAGTTGTTTGCGTTGTTTGAACGTCCGAGCAACACCAGTCCTGATGTGTATTACAGACGGATTCTCAAGGAATACCCAACAAGTCCAGAGGCAGAACTCGCAACGTTGCGACTTGCAGCGTGGACGTTCTGGAGCAAGGAGACGGCTGAGGCGATGGGGCAGGCGCAAAAATTCATCGACGATTATCCCTTATCGCCCTATGTGCCCAGAGCTGAAGACATTATCCGACGCGGGTTTGAGCGTGAATTTGCGTTGGCGCGGGATGAAGAGAATTACGAACGTATTTTGCGTCTCTGGGAGCAGTACCCGCAAGTACAAGCAGCGCATGTCGAACCAACAGACGATTTACGGGTTGCACTGGCGCGGGGATTCATGAATCGTGGCAAAGAAAAGGAAGGCATAGATCTGTTGTCAGTCTTCCTTGAGCGGCCTCGTGATCCTGATTATGGAGATTATGTCTACAATCTGTTCCTTGCGCGGGCATTGCGAAATGAAGACTGGAACGGGGTGCTTGAACTTGCAGAGAAGGTAGCGCGCTGGAATCTGCAACCTGCGGTGCGGGCACAGCTTGACTACGCCCGTGCCATTTCGTCAGAAAACCTCGGTCTGGGGGACAAGGCACTGCCAATCTGGCGCAAGCTCCACGATCGGGACGACATCCCGCTGTATCAGAAGGCGTATGCAACGTATTTCATGGCGCGTGATGCTGAACACCGCCGGGATTTACAGGCCGCGTACCAGCTCAATATGGATACGCTCAAGCTCTTTACACAACTTGAGGAAGAGCGCTCGGACAAGGCCGATCCAGAACGCATTCGGGAATCACTTGCGGCACTTATGGACGTGACTGAAGTTGCCAACAGGTACGCTGAGTCGCTCGACTGGGCAGACAAGTACGCTGTCTTCGTACCTGAAAACTCGCCAGATTACGCAGGATTGCGCTTCCGCGTGGCGCGGTTGCACCGCAAGATGGGAGATCTTGGGCGCTGGAAAGCTATTCTTGACGACATCATCAAGCGCGAACCTGACAGCGTTTTCGGACGTATGGCCGCCTCGGAACTCCGCACTCAAGAAGTAGCCCGCGATTTAACCCGCTTTACACCTGATACGAAGTAGAGAAAAGGCAGAATAGGGAGAGAAAAGGCAGAATCGGGGGAGGGGAAACCTTTCTGAAGAAAGGTTCTCCCCTCCCCCGGTACCCCCTCCCTTTCCCAAGACTTTCGTGTTTTTTTGGGTGGAGAGAGTGCAAAAAGGCTTCTCGATTGGCACAGCGAGTCACGTTGAAAAGAAAAAAGCGCAAACCTTTGAGGCTTGCGCTTTTTGGGAGCCGGACACCCGATAAACAACCATTACCGTTGCTTTCTTTCGAATCTGGCGGGGTTCACGGCGCTACCGCCGCCCGGCTCCCTGTCTCGAAATGTTTTTACGCGGAACGTTTTCCTCTGTCAAGCTCAATCCGCACCCTCAAAAGCCCCTCATCCAATCGACAAACCTCAATCCCCCAACACACCCCAAAAACGCGAAAGTCTTGGGAAAGGGTGGGGGTAGGGGGGAGGGGAGAACCCTTCTTCAGAAGGGTTTCCCCTCCCCCTATTCTGCCTTTTAGGCATACCCGATCATTTCAAAAACTTTACGGCGTTGGGTTACGGTGATGTGATAGTATTGATTTTGGGGGATGTAGGTGTAGGGGACATCGTTGGGGCGCTGAAAGAGGAACAGGGAGAGGAGGGTGCGGTTGATGGCTTGATGTCCCACGATCATGAGGGTGCCTTCTCCAGCCAGAAACAGTGCGCGGCGCAACCCTCCGGCAACGCGCTCCTTGAGCATGGCGTAGCTCTCGCCCTGGGGGTAGATGTAGCCGTACTTGTTGCGCGCTCGCGCCTCGTATTCAAGAGGCATTTTGTCGCGCACATCGGAATAGCACATGCCTTCGCAAAGCCCCGCGTCGATCTCGTCAAATTCTTTAAGCGCCATACAGACGGTGTTGGGTCGCGTTGCCAGAAGGGGGTGCGCGGTCTGTGCGGAACGCTGCTTTGTTGACGTGAAAATATACGGGATTGCAACGCCAGAAAAATGCTGTTCCAGTTTTTCGGCCTGCTCTCTGCCTTTGGCGGTGAGAGGAGGATCACCGCCAAGGCGTCCTTCCTTATTGAATTCGGTTTCGCCGTGCCGCACAAGAAACAGGTGCTGCACCCAGCGCGAGGCTACAATGTCACGGATAGCGGCGTAATACGGCAAGTCATTGCTCGGTGCTTCGTCTTGTACACAACTGTCCACCGCGTCAACGCGAATCCAGCACCGTTCTTTGCTCACAGGCACATAGACACTTTCATAGTAGGCGATGCGCTTGCGAAAACTCGCCAGGGCTTCTTCTTCTGGCATGTCCGCAAATTCTGGCAGACAGGTCTTGCGCCGGATAGACGCGGCAAGCAGGAGCGGATCATCGTTGACACATTCGACAAACAGAATAGGGCGATCCCGCAAGGTGGCGCTCACCTCTACTCGTTGCGCTACGGAACCGTTGGTCGCGTCGATGATAGCCACATCGCCCCCATCGTTGAGCCACGCTCTGGCTCGTTCCATATTCTGATAGGAAATCTGTTCACGCAGACGCTGGGCACGTTTGTTGTCGGGATTGAAAAATTCGGCAGAAGCGCTTTCTTGTCCAAACAGGGTTCGGCGCAATTCGCCGTTGTTGAAAATCGCAGCACGGATTCCCTGCTGTTTGAGTCCAGACTGAATCCGTTTGGCAAGCGTACTTTTCCCTCTGGCGGGCAGTCCCACCATCGCCACATAGAGTTTCATAGCAGAGTCCTTTGGTTAGGAACAGGGATCACGGGAGTGGAGGCGGTGCGGGGCGTTTGCGGATGCCAATGACGTTGGGCAAGGGCGCGCTTTCGTTGCCCGTTGTCCAGATGTCAGCGGGATGTCTGCCCATCCATGTCTGGGTGCGCTGTGGGGTACGGATGAGCAAGCCCGCCTGACTCCCCCCTTCCACATACATCACAAGGTGGATGTCGATGGGGAGCGAGAGCAGAAGCGTGCCAAAATCAACCCCTGTCAGCGGTTCGCGGCAATGAATGAACAAGATGGCGCCGGTGTTGTCGCGTCCGACAGCGGCAATGGAATGGCGCGGGCCACCGGGATTCCAGAGCAGACGCCGTTCGGCACTGATGAGACGGTAGTTTTGCACCACATACCGGTACTGTGGCAAAAGCACTTCCCAAGGGTCTGTTGTGCGGTCAAGCAAAGCCGCACCCGGCAAATCCGCATGGTCAGGCTCGGCGACAAAAAAAGCACCGAAGCGGGAAACAATGCGCTCGTTGTTCACCTGTTGCCCCGAACGAAGGTACCCCGTGCTGGTGCGTCCGTCTGGAAGGTACATACTGGCGTTGATGACCGCTGCAAACTGGTACAGCGTTGCCCAGTCGTCAAGCGAACGGGCTTCCTCCTCTGGTGTGAGCGTCAGCACAGAAAAAGCGTATTCTTTGGGATCAATACGCAGGATAACCATTTGCAGCGGCTGTCCCATGCTGGTACGACCGGGGAAAAGTCCCAATTCCAGACCTGTATCGAGTTTTTGCCACGGGGGAAGGTTTTCCGCAGTGAACAACCA
>JAVVPW010000147.1:0-4566 GCA_036655575.1 Bilophila sp. | reverse complement strand
CTGTGTTTGAGCATGAAACCGATCTGGCTGTGGTTGCTGTCGGCACGCGCTCAAACCCGATTCTGCTGGAAGCCACCCCCGATCTGGCGCTGACCAAGCGTGGCTACATCGTTGCGAACGAAGAAACCGGAGAGACCTCTATCCCCAATGTCTTTGCTGGCGGCGACATCGTAACCGGTGCCGCAACCGTCATCCTCGCTATGGGCGCAGGCCGCAAAGCCGCTCAGGAAATAGCGAAAAGATTGCTGGGAGAGTAAGGCACGAGCAAGAAGCCTTGGGGGAGAAGAAACCTTTCTGGAGGAGGGCTTTCTTCTCTCCCTCTTCCTCTTCCTCCCCCTCCTCCCTCTCCCCCTCCCCCTCAAACAGATACGGGAGCCTACATGTCTTTTTTGCGTCAACGATCTTCGTATGCGATGTTTCTTTTTGTGATTTTGTGCGTTGCGTATCTGTTCATTCCGTTTCATCGGGTCTGTACTGCGGTCATGGCAGTGGATCTTATACGGGATATGCACATGGATGCGGCACTGCTGGGGACATTGTCTTCGGTGTTTTTCTTTACCTACGGTCTGATGCAGTTGCCTGCGGGTCTGCTTGCGGATTCCTTGGGGGCGCGGCGGATTCTGCCGTTGTTTTTGGGGATCACAGCGCTCGGTTCCCTGCTTTTCGGACTCGCCACCTCAACGCCATGGCTCATTGCAGGGCGCGGACTGGTGGGGGTTGGGGCGGCGGTGCTGTTCATCGGTGGCCTCAAAATTTTCAGCGCGTGGTTTCCGGTTGACCGCTTCGCCCGCATGAACGGGATTTTCCTTGGGATGGGCGGGGTAGGGATCATTTTCGCCGCTGGGCCGTTGGCGTATGCCTGTGTGCATATCGGGTGGCGCAATGTCATTCTGGCGTCCGGCGTTCTGGCGTTGCTCCTTGCCGCTATCGCGTGGAAATGGATGCGCGACACCCCGCAAGACGCAGGCTTTGAGCCGCTTGAGACGGCGGGTACTGTGCCGTGTGCCGCGTCACCAGAAGTCGGAGCCGGCACCCGCCTCAAAGGCTACATGAAAGAAATCTGCTCAAGCTGGAACTTTTGGTGTACTGCCTTGTGGTTGCTTGGGCAATTCACCTTGCACATGAGTTTCGGTGGCTTGTGGGGCGGCCCGTATCTGATGGACGTGCATGGGCTGACGCAGGCTGAGGCTGGGAATGTCCTCAACATGATGGGTCTTGGGATGCTGGCAGGGGGGCCTCTGAACGGCTGGCTCTCGGACGCGGTGTTTCGCGCCAGACGCCCGGTCATGATGCTTGATGCTGTTGTTATCACAGGTCTTTTTGCTGGATTGTACCAGTTTGGGGCAGCGCTTCCGGTGTGGGGACTGTGCGTCTGGTTTTTCCTGCTGTCCGTGTGCGGCGTAGGCTCGGTCTGTGTGGGCTTTGCTGCGATGCGTGATTTCTTTGGCGCCGAGGCCACCGGGACGGCGAGTGGCTTGCTCAACGCCTTTCCTTCCATTGGCATGATTCTTTTTCAACCGCTCACCGGGATGCTTCTGGAGTCGCAAGGTCGCACCGCAACAGGCTTTACACCGGAAGGATACGAGGCAATCTGTCTTTTATACATCGCGTTTGGTCTGGCGGGACTGTTAGGCGCTTTTGCTATGCGCGAACGGCGGATGTTCTGATGACCATCTCTACAAAGGAGAACACGATGCAAGGCATGGCCTTGTCCAGAGAGCTGTACAGCTCCACGTTGCCGCTCTTGCAACGCAGATTGCCGGAATTGTGCGCTCACGCGGCGTTTGGGCTGGTGGGTGAAGGTTCGGAGTGCTTTGGGTTTGATGACGAAATCTCACGCGATCACGACTGGGGGCCAGCGTTTTGTATCTGGTTTCCAGAAGCGGAACTGGACGCATGGACACGCCGTCTGGAACCGATACTGGTAGATATCCCCCCTGTTTTTGAAGGTTTTCCCACGCGCATGGCTCCGTCACAGCGTATGGGCAGGGTAGGGCCGTTGTCCATTGAAGGGTTTTATGCGCGCTTTCTTGGTTTGTCCCAGCCGCCGCAGACGTGGCGTCAATGGCGGGCGTTGCCGGAATCGTTTCTGGCGGTGTGTACCAACGGCGCCGTGTTCGCCGACGAGCCGGGCACCTTTAGCGCGTTTCGGGAGGCGTTGCTGGCGTACTATCCTGAAGATGTCCGCCTGAAAAAGCTGGCGGCACGGTGTATGGGGATGGCGCAAGCCGGACAATACAATCTGCTGCGCTCGTTGCACCGGGGCGAAACAGCCGCGTCCATGCTGGCGGCGGCACGCTTTGCCGAGCAGGCGCTGTCACTCGTGTTTTTGCTCAACCATCGCTACATGCCTTTCTACAAGTGGGCACATCGAGCTGTGGGCGCTCTGCCCATTCTGGGTACGGCAACACGCGATCGACTCACCGAGCTGGCGGGTCTGGACTGGAAACAGGGGGCGCATCTGGAAGATTGCGCCGGGGAAGTCGTTGAACGTCTCTGCCACGCTGTAGCAGAACAGCTCCGCACGTCTGGCCTGTCTGACGCAACCGACGACTGGCTCCTCGCCCACGGCCCCTCTGTTCAGTCTCGTATCAAGACACCAGAAATCCGTGCTATTCCGGTGCTTTTAGACTAGAACCACGTCCACCAGTCTCACTCTCTGCCCCCTCTGCCCCGGCCTCAAGAGGTAGTGCCTTCTTGTTGCCGGCGGCAGAGGGTGAGATTTGAGCGACAGGTGGTGGCTTCGGGGCTGTCGAAAAGCCCCAGTCGTTCGTAACAGTCAAGGGCTTGTTGCAGGGTTTTTGCCGCTTGCGACCATTGATGGTCTTCAGCAAGCGCGGCACCGAGGTTGCCCAGCGAGAAGGCTGTTTCCGGGTGATCGCCGAGCAGTTCCGTGCGAATGGCTACGGCTTCTTGATGATAGACAACACCTTGGTGCGCGTTGTCTTGCTGTTCGCAGATCCTGCCCAGATTGTTCAGACAGGTGGAAACTTCCATACTGCGCCGCCCAAGCGTCCCTTCCCAGATGCGCATCGCCTCAAGCAGATTGGCTGTGGCAAGCGCATACGCACCAAAGGCGTATTGGTGTGAGGACAGATTGAGTTTGGCCTCTGCCACGCGAGGGTGTTCTTGCCCAAGGACTTCAAGCAGTATATCGAGCGCCTGTTGCCCCAGTCGAGCGGCTTCTTCGCATTCCCCTCGTTCAGAGCGCAGGCGTGCAAGATTTTGCAAGCCTGCGGCTACATGGATACTTTTTGAACCGAACAAGGTTTGCAAGAGCTGCAACGCTTCACGAAAGACAGCCTCAGCTTCTTCCAGTCTGCCCTGAATGTGCAGGCAACGCCCCAGTCCGTCGAGCACAAGAATCCGGCCTGCGGGTGCGAGGGTGGGCGTGAGTTCTGCAAGGTACAGCTTTTCTGCTGTAGGGGCGTTGCCGTTGATGAGTTGCGTGTGTGCCTTGTTCAGGCTGTCTTGCAGTGCGGACATAGGAGGCCTCATGGACTTGTTGTACGGTATCAAGGGTACGAATCAGCGTGACGTGCCGCTTTCAAGGAGTGAGACAATCGAGAACAGCGTGAAGCACACGCCGCCAAGACCGACCAGTACCCGTGCGGGCACGAAAAAGGCAGGATTGACGCCAGCGGCTTCAAACAAAAACGCCGCAAGGAACAGGCAGAAGAGCGCCGTGAAAACAGGGATGAGCGGAATCCGGTTGGCAAGCGGACAGCTCTGTCGCCAGACCAGCGCGAGTAAAAGTACCTTGCTCAGAATACTGTAGCAGACAAGCCCCAGTCCGATGAGCACAAAACCGGGTGCAACGGCATCAGGGCTAGGATTTGAGAGCACATACAGCCCCCAGAGAAGATTGCAACTCCCCATAGCAGCCACAAACAGCGGCCAGAATCGACGTTCAGTCTCAGTATAGGTGTTTTGGATCTGATGCACAACACTGGCAACCAGCGCGATCAGACTAGCACAGACAAAGCCTATCCCCACAAGGACATGTCCCGCTACATAATGTGGTGCGTCCGCAACATCATAGAGTGCTGTATAGCCCCAGAGCCACGCAAGCAAGGTGCAGACAACAGGAATGAGCAGAAGCAACGCGCAAATACCGGCAGGGAAGGCGTTTTCTGGGCGCATTTCGGGTACAGCGCGGGAATTGAGCGGGATCAGCATGAATTTGGTGGAAGCAAAGGCCACCGTAGCGACACAGCAGGCGATCAGGCCAAGTCCAAAGACAACGTGCCCCACCACAAATTCTTCAGCGGTGCCCTCGGCAAAGTACGCGAGTCCTGCGACAATGCCCACAGCCGCAGCGCCATAGCCCAGCATCGGAAGCCAGAAGCGCAAAAACGGGCTGTCTGTGTGGTTGATCTGTCGAATGATGGTGGCGGCGGTCGAGAACAGAGCGATGCAAATGAGACTTAAAAAGGTCACGACATGCCCGGCAATGTAGCTCGTGCTCTCCGACCCCATATCCCAGATATACGCCCCATACGCCAGACAGACCGCGCCCATAGCCAGCGGAATGACTCTGAAAAGAATGCTGATGACAGGATTCAT
>JAVVPW010000146.1:0-4611 GCA_036655575.1 Bilophila sp. | reverse complement strand
TCCTGAAAACGCTCTATTACGCCAAAACCTTGCGCAAGGCTGCACACACGGCGTCGATGTCCGTTGCCTCAAGACCGGGGTGCAGGGGAAGGGTCAAAAGCTCGTTGTGCAATCGCTCGGTCACGGGGAGAGATTCCTTGCCGCCACCGTAGAAGCTCAACAAATGATTGGGCTTGTAGTGCTGTCCGGTCGGGATGCCCATCGCGTCGAGCGCGGCGATGACTTCCTCCTTGCGCCCCTCAAGAATCCGCACCGGGAAAATATGGGGCACGATGAAGGCTTCCGGCTCGGCATCAAGGAGCGCCAGCCCGCGCACAGCCCGCAGCTTTTCTCTGTAGCGTGCGGCTAACGCACAGCGCTTCGGGGCAAATTCGCCATCCAGCCGGGTCAACTGTACCCGCCCAACAGCCGCCATGATGTTGCTCATGTGACAGCGCCAGCCTTGCCGTACCACGTCGAAATCCCAACTCCGCAAGCCCGCAAAACGCTTTTCTGTGTCCTTTTCAACTGCCAGCAGCCGCGCATCCCGGCACTGATCCGCAACCGCCTGATCCGAGGTGACGATGCAGCCGCCTTCGCCACAGGTGATGTTCTTGATGCCGTCAAAGCTGAAACAGGCCACATCTCCAAAACTGCCGATCTTGCGGCCTTTGTACAGACAGCCAAACGCATGGGCGGCGTCTTCAATGACCCGCAACCCGTGCTTGTGCGCAAAGGCGTACACTCCGTCAAGATTGACAGGATTGCTTGCGTAATGCACGGGCATGATGGCCTTGGTGCGCGGCGTGAGACGGCGTTCGGCGTCTTCAAGATCAAGCGTCGCGGTGTCTTGTCGCACATCACACGCCACAGGCACCGCCCCGGCACCACTGATAGCCTGAAACGAGGCCACAAACGTCAACGAAGGCACGAGCACTTCTGCCCCGCTTCCGTGACCAAGCACCGCCTCAACCGCCAGATGCAACGCACTCGTCCCGGTGTTCGCCGTGATGACAAAAGATTCGGGTACGCCAAGATACGCGGCAAGTTCGCTCTCAAAGTGTTGCACCTCTGTGCCCATACCCAAGTAGCCGACTTCACAGAGAATACGATGTACCGCAGCGGCTTCAGCTTCGCCGACGATAGAACAGGAAAGTTTCATGGTTGTTCCTTCTGAAGGTGCAAAAAAACAGGGCGCGGAGACACAAAGCTCCCCACGCTGAACAAAAAAGGGCAGACCCGTGCCTGCCCCGTGAAATCACCAATGATAGGGAATATCCGGCGAATCTTGATCTTTGCGCAGAGCCTCTGCTGGATCGTGTGGCAAATCCGCACAATTGCAGATCAAGGCTGGGGTTTCGCCAAGCGCGGTAAAGCCATACCATATCTGCGGCGGAATACGCAAAAGCTGGTACTGATCCGGGCGACCGAGCATGATTTCCACCATCCGGTTCTTGGTGGGCGAACCCTTGCGCGCATCGTAGAGCACAACCTTGATCCGCCCTACCGGCACCGCAAAATGCTGGGTCTGCGTGGTGTGACATTTCCACGCTTTGATGCAACCCGGCTCCACCTCGGAAAAATACAGTTCACCAAACCCCATATAGAGCGGAGAATCCGCGCGCAACATCCGCAGAACCGGGCCACCATCCGTTGGGATGATCGTCAAATCCTGCACCAGAACGCCGTCAATACCTGATTGCATCGGAACTCCACGGAAGATGCAAACGCGCCGCCAACACGCAATAGGACTGAATCTGTCCTTGCGTATACGCGAACATGTCTGCGTCCTTCTGTCTGTAAAACGTTTCGTACCACGAGGCAGTAAACTTCATGGTTGTGGCGAAGTCAAGGGTAGCCCGCCAGTTGAGACAGGCCAGCGCCTTGTCACAACAAAGTTTCAGGAGCGTGCATTCTTTCATGCCCGCCTGTCCGGCAAGATTCATTTTGCTGGTGAAGCCATCCCAGTGCGCTTCGAGGGATTGTACCACATCGCCCACAGTATGGCTTGCGTCGGATGAAGGCCCAAAATTGAAGGCTTCGCCCGCAAGTTTGAAGTCTTCGTGGCACCCAGCTTGTGCGGGATTCGCCTCCTGCCGTGCGGCAAAGAGTCTGGCACCAAGCCAGAGATAGCCTGACAGCGGTTCCAGCACATGTTGCCACGGGCGTGTCGCGTGGGGGCTACGGATTTCCACAGCCTTGCCTTCACTCCACGCACGAGCGCAGTCTGGAACAATGCGATCCGCTGCCCAGTCGCCACCGCCGATCACATTACCAGCGCGGGTTGTCGCGCAAAACGGCGCGGTTTTCGCATCGCCAAAAAACGATTTGAAATACGAGTGCGCGATGATTTCTGCGCAACCTTTAGAAGCGCTGTACGGATCATCGCCGCCGAGATGGTCGGTTTCGCGGTACCCCCAGACCCATTCGTCATTGCGATAGGCCTTGTCGCTGGTGATGCAGACAACCGTCTGTACCGAGGGTGTCGCCCGCACGGCTTCTAGCAGGTTCAAGGTACCCATGGCGTTGATTTCAATGGTCGAGGCTGGATCATCATACGAGGCACGGACAAGAGCCTGTGCCGCAAGGTGGAAAACCACTTCTGGCTGAAAGGCCTGCATCGCCGCTGTCAGCGCCTTGCGATCCCGCACATCACCCCGATAATCGTGGATCCGTGCGCCGAGCGCCATCTCGTCAAAATGTGCGGGCTTTGTGGGTACAGCATCAGCATACCCCGCAACCTCAGCGCCAAGCTGCAACAGCCACGCCGTCAACCACGAACCCTTGAACCCCGTGTGTCCTGTAACAAACACCCGACGCCCCGTGTATACATTGCCAAACATAGTACCTCGCTGTGGGGGAAAGAAGAGGAAGGCAAGAGGGGGGAACCTTTCCTCAGAACGACTCTCCCCCGGTGCTGTTTTTTTACGCTTTCACCCAAGGGGCGTTGCCCTTGTCCCAGAGAGCGTTGAGGGCTTGGGCATCGCGCAGGGTATCCATGCACTGCCAAAAACCAGTGTGCCGATACATGGAGAGTTGTCCTTCTGCGGCGAGGCGTTCGAGCGGTTCCTTTTCAAGATCGCACGATTCGTCTTCGGAAAGGTAGTCAAGGAAGGCTCGCTTGAACACAAAAAAGCCGCAGTTGATGTACTCATTGAGCACGGGCTTTTCCTGCCATGACAAAATATTCCCGGCATCGTCTGTCTGTACCGACCCGAACCGTGAGGGCATCCGCACCCCGGTAAACGTCGCCATCTTGCCGGATTTCGTATGGAAATCAATCAGGGCGTCGATGTCGATGTCTGAAACGCCGTCCCCGTAGGTCACCATGAACCGATCGGTATCAATGTGCTCGGCGATACGCTTGATGCGTGCGCCTTTCAGGGTTTCTTGACCCGTATCAGCAAGCGTCACCCTCCAGTCCGTAACCGGCGTGGTGGCGTGGTGTGTCACCTTGCCCGTAGCAAGATCGACCGTAAAATCCGCGTTGCGCGTGCGGTATTCGTGAAAATACTGTTTGATGACTTCGCCCTTGTAGCCGAGGGGCAGAACAAAATCCTTGTGCCCATAATGAGCGTACATGGACATGATATGCCAGAGCACCGGACGACCGCCGATTTCGACCATAGGCTTCGGTTTAAACTCGGTTTCTTCACGCAACCGCGTTCCTTTGCCCCCGCACAGTATAATAACCTTCATGGACTTGCCTCGTTTTTCCAGCTATAGAACGTCTCGTCTGAACAAGCACGTTGCGTGTCTTGAAAACGCTTGTAGCCCCACTCTAGCAAAACCTGTAGCAAAGGTGAAGACCCCGTTTGCCACCCGTTTTTTCAAAACAATCAAAAAATAGGTACTCCCATGTTTGCTGCCATCAAAAAACGTGTTGAAACAAAAGATCGGCTCGCCAACTTGCTCGGCATCACTGTCATTGCCGCCGGACACGGCTATGGCAAAACCAGTATGCCGTTCACTGACAATCTCAGAAATCCCGTGGACGCCTTACACGGTGGCGCTATCTTTACCCTTGCGGATGTTGCCTTTGGTGTGGCCTCCAATTTTGGCGAATCAGACGTCATGGTTACCACAACGTCTTCTATTTCCTTCATAAAGATGGCTCAAAGTGGCCCCATTGTCGCCGAGGTGCGCCGTGTCAACGGTGGTAAACGCATGGGGACATTCAGCGCTCAGGTTGTTGACGGCGAAGGTACCATCATCGCAACAGCTCTTCTCAGCGGCTATCGCCTCGATGTTCCAATAAAAAACTAAATCTCAACCCCCTTCCAGACCTCAACCCCTCTCGCAGGAGACTTGTATGAGCTGTTGCAAAAATATTGTTCTGGGTAGCTTTCTACTCGCCGCCCTCGCCGTTGTTCTTGCGCTTTTAAGTACGGGCAACACCTTGATTTTGGTGCTGTCTCTGGTGTTAGCCGCAGGCGCGATACTGCTTGGGATTCTCGCACAACGAGGCCTTGCCACGCCGCTTGCGACGTTGAAAAGCCATCTTGACGCCCTGAATCAGCCCCTTCGTACCCCAAGCACCACGACGAACACGGGCACCCTCAACATGACCAGTACAGATCACCATCTCAACACCCTTGAAGGCGAAATAGGCGAACTGTACCGCGCTATTAC
>JAVVPW010000145.1:0-4646 GCA_036655575.1 Bilophila sp. | reverse complement strand
AAAAAGGACGCTCGGTATGGACATCATCGGAATCATCGCCGAACAGCGCATCCGCGAGGCGCAGTCGCAAGGGACGTTTGACAATCTGCCGGGGCAAGGGCAACCGCTGCAACTCGAAGACGATTCGCAGGTGCCTGAAGATCTGCGTCTGGCCTATAAAATGTTGCGCAACGCGGGCTTTGCGCCTCCAGAGCTTGAGGATCGCAAAGAAGCGCAGTCTATCATGGAGTTCTTGAAGCACTGTGACGACGAACAAGAGAAGGTTCGGCAGATGCGCAAGCTCGATGTCATCCTTGCGCGTATCAGTCGTTCGAGAGGGCACAGTGTCTCACTGTCTGACACAAATCCCTATTACACACAGGTTATAGACAAAATTTCGGTGCGCGAAAAAGGCTAGTCAGGAGCTCTACCTAAAAGGCTGAGGTGTTTTTGTGGGACATTTTTGTCTCACGGGACAAAAACGCCCCATAGAGGTATTTTTTGTAACAGTTTGTAGTTACACATAAAGCAAAAAAGAGGGCTTAAACCGGGACAAAAATGTCCCGCCACGAGAGAGCGCTTTGTGAAAGCACGCACAGGACGTGAAAACTTTTTTTAGCTTGTATATTCACTCTATTATGTGCGACCAGCGTAAGGTTTTGGAGCGGCGCAAGCAGTTCTGGCGCGCCACTTGCTATAGAACAAACTGATTCGAGAAGAAATTCTCGAATGCCATGTGCGAGACGTTTGAACTGGATACATCGTGTTTTTCTTCCAGACTGAAAGAGTCTGTCTGGGAGCTGAAACGCGAAACCTGATACCTGAAACGCCAAGACCATGAAGGATTGTCACGATGAGTAGCACAATGGATTCCGCCGCTGGCACAGGACGCGAAGAACTGAAAAAAACCATGAGCCCCGCAGAAGTCTGGGCTTTGGCTGTTGGTGCCATCATCGGGTGGGGCTGTTTTATTCTGCCCGGAACCCGCTTTCTGCCCGAAGCCGGGCCGCTTGCAACCTGTCTGGCCTTTCTCATTGGCGGCGGGTTGCTGTGCTTTGTAGCCCTGAGCTACGGCATCCTTATCAAGGCCTACCCGGTCGCTGGTGGCTCGTTCACCTACGCCTATGTCGGCTTTGGCACCAAGGCCGGTTTCATCTGCGGCTGGGCGCTCGTGCTTGGCTATTTGTGCGTCATCGCCGCTAACGGCACCGCCATGGCGTTGCTCACCCGGTTCTTGTTGCCCGGCGTGTTTGATGTGGGCTACCTCTACTCTGTAGCCGGGTGGGACATCTACGCTGGCGAATTGTGCATGATGTCCGCTGTGTTCCTCTTCTTTGGGTACATGAATTATCGCGGCATGGACTTTGCCAGTAGTTTGCAGCTCATTTTGGCCTTTGCCCTTGCTGGTGGCGTCCTTGTCCTCGCACTCGGCACGTTCTCTGCTGAAACCGCGAGTCTTGACAACTTGCAGCCGCTGTTTGCCGAAGGTCGTTCCCCCTGGGCTTGCGTTATCTCCATTCTTGCCATCACCCCATGGCTGTTCGTGGGCTTTGATACCATCCCGCAGACCGCTGAAGAATTTAACTTTGAGCCTTCCAAATCCCGCCGCCTGATGCTCAATTCCATTGCCTGCGGCGCCATTTTGTACGCGCTTGTCTTGCTCTCTGTGGCTGTCATCATTCCCTATACCGACTTGCTCGGACAAAACCACACCTGGACGACTGGCGCTGTTGCCAACATGGCCTTTGGCAAATGGGGCGGACTGGCTCTCGCCATCCCGGTCATGGCAGGCATCTTCACCGGCATGAACGGCTTCTTCATGGCGACAACCCGGTTGCTGTTCAGCATGGGTCGCGGCAAGTTTCTGCACCCCTGGTTTGTGCAGGTTCATCCCAAGCACGGAACGCCGGTCAACGCTGTGCTGTTCACCCTCGGCCTGACGCTGATCGCCCCGTGGTTTGGCCGTTCTGCCCTCAACTGGATCGTTGACATGTCGGCTATGGGCACCGCGCTTGCCTACCTCTTCACCTGCATGACCGCGTATAAGTATGTCCACGCTCATCCGCATATCGACGAAGCTCGCTGGGGCAAGCCCGTGGCTGTCATCGGTGGCCTGACTGCCATATCCTGCTTCTGCCTGCTCGCCATCCCCGGCTCCCCCGCTGCTATCGGCAACGAATCGTGGATCATGCTGATGATCTGGGTTGCCATCGGAACAGCTTTCTACCTCAGCCGTGCTACTGAACTCAACGCCATTCCGCATACAGAAATGCAGTACATGTTGCTTGGCACCGCAGATCGCCCCCTGCTGTTTAATACCCGTGAACCCGCGCCCGTCCTCGCCGAAATCGAAGACGAAAAAGATTCGGTGGCAGAACTGAGCTAACGCTCTTTCTTGCCCACAGTCTGAAAACGAAACGGGGAGGAGTCGAAAGGCTCCTCCCTTTTGTGCTCAAAAGAACATCCCCCCAAGGACACCCGGCGGACGAAGAGGGCGCTTTTTCAGAGAAAAGAGCAAATTCAGGGGGTTTGACAGGTTCGCGGGTATCCTGTGAGCGCGTGTATTTTCACCGTTGAGTGTTTGCTCCAAGGGTGGTATGGAACGTCTGTACCGTAAAAAACGCTTTTGTGACGTTATGACTTTGTAACAAGGAGCGCATTGAAGATGTCAACCACCATCCTGCACAAGGAATCGCTGATTCCCGGTCGAACAAGCAAACTGGTGCTGGACGCGCCGCAGATCGCTGCGACAGCCAGACCGGGGCATTTCGTCATGTTGCGGATCAACGAACACGGCGAACGCTTCCCGCTGACCATTGCGGATACCGACGCAGAAAAGGGCACGATCACCATCGTCTATCTTGTCATGGGCAAGTCCACGACGTTGCTCGAATCCCTCGGCGTGGGCGATACCATTCTTGATGTGTGCGGCCCGCTTGGGAAGGCAACCCACATCGAAAAGTCCGGCACCGTGGTCTGTGTTGGTGGCGGAACCGGCATTGCCGCCATGCACCACATTGCCAAAGGCCACCACAAGGCGGGGAATTATGTGGTGTCTATCATCGGTGCGCGCAGCAAGGATCTGTTGCTGTTTGAAAACGAACTCACGTCTTTCAGCGATGAAGTGCTCATCTCCACAGACGACGGCAGTTATGGACACAAGGGCTTTGTGACAGAACTGTTGCGCGAACGTCTGGAACAGGACAAGTCCGTACACGAAGTTGTGGCTGTTGGTCCTGTTCCCATGATGCAGGCCGTTGCAGCCACCACCGAACCGTTTGGAGTGCCGACTACAGTCAGCCTCAATTCGCTCATGGTGGACGGCATAGGCATGTGCGGCGCTTGCCGTGTTACGGTCGGCGGGGTAACAAAATTCACCTGTGTGGATGGCCCGGAATTTGACGGGCACAAGGTGGACTTTGCAGAATTGCGTCAGCGTCTTTCTGCCTTCAAGCCGCAGGAAAAAGAATCTCTCGAACACAGGTGTACCTGCCATGACTAATCCCTCCTCCAGACCGGCAAAGACCCCTCGCGTGGCCATGCCTTGCCAGCCAGCCGCCGAGCGTGCGCATAACTTCAAGGAAGTCGCCCTTGGCTACACCGCAGAGCAGGCCGCGACTGAGGCCAGCCGCTGTCTCCAGTGCAAGAAACCGCACTGCCGGACAGGGTGCCCGGTAGAAGTGCGCATTCCCGAATTTATTGCTCAGGTTGCGCAAGGCGATCTGGCTGAAGCCTACCGTATCTTGAAGAGCACCAACAGCCTGCCTGCCGTGTGCGGTCGCGTCTGCCCGCAAGAAAACCAGTGCGAAGGCAAGTGCATTCTTGGTGCAAAAGGCGAACCCGTGGCTATCGGGCGTCTGGAACGCTATGTGGCGGACAACGCCATGAGCGGCAACTGCGTGGGGCTGACCAAGAACGACGCCTGTGCGCTGCTTGATCCAGATCTCAAGGTTGCCTGCATCGGCTCCGGCCCTTCCTCCATCACCGTAGCAGGGTATCTTGCAGCGCGTGGCATCAAGGTGACGGTGTTTGAAGCGTTGCACGAGCCGGGTGGGGTGCTCATCTATGGGATTCCGGCCTTCCGTCTGCCTAAGGATGTGGTGGCTGCCGAACTGGACGGGTTGCGCACCAACCATGTGGAATTTCGTACCAACTGGGTGGGGGGGCGTACCATCTCCATTCCGAAGCTGTTTGAAGAAGGCTACAAGGCCGTCTTTATCGGCGTGGGTGCGGGACTCCCGCAGTTTCTCGGTGTGCCCGGAGAAAACCTCATCGGCGTGTTTTCTGCCAACGAATATCTGACCCGTGTCAATCTCGGTCGAGCCTATGACTTTCCGAACTACGACACCCCTACCTATCCCGGCAAGCATGTGACGGTCTTCGGGGCTGGCAACGTGGCTATGGATGCCGCCCGGACAGCGTTGCGACTTGGCGCGGCAAGCTCCACCATCGTGTATCGGCGTTCCAGAGCGGAAATGCCAGCGCGTAACGAAGAAATCGAACACGCCGAGGAAGAGGGCGTGAAGCTCTTTGAACTGGTGGGGCCGCTGCATTTCAACGCCAACGAAAACGGCGTGCTGGGGTCTGTCACCTTGCAGCGTATGGCACTTGGCGAACCTGACGCCTCTGGACGGCGCTCCCCTGTGCCCATTGAAGGCGCTGTGTTT
>JAVVPW010000144.1:0-4696 GCA_036655575.1 Bilophila sp. | reverse complement strand
GGAAGTGAGCTTCTGACGGTACATCTGGACTGAAAAGCCCTCACATGAAGGAGCGTGTTATGCCTACACCCATCGTGCAACAGCCAACGTACATCTACCAGTTGCCGGTGCGACTCTGGCACTGGAGTATGGTCTTTGCCATTGCTGTGCTCATTCCAACAGGGTACGTCATCGGCAAACCGTGGCATTCACTGGATGGAGACCCCACTTTGCTGTTTTACATGGGGTATCTCCGACTGGCGCATTTTAGCGCGGGATTTGTGCTGCTGGTCGGCTTTCTCTGGCGCATCGTCCATGCGTTCACTGGAAACCGCTTTGCCCGCCAGATCTTCATCATTCCCTTCTGGCGTGGCTCATGGTGGCGGGATCTGCGCGAAGATATCCGCTGGTATCTGTTTTTGAAGCGCAGTCCAAGGCCGCACCTCGGACACAATCCGCTGGCGCAACTGGGCATGTTCTACAGTCTGAATCTGATCATCATCATGCTGCTCACTGGCTTTGGCATGTTTGCGCAGTCGTCTGACGCTGCCCTGTTGCGGCCTTTCCTTGGCGTACTGGATTTTGCCTACTGGACAGGCGGCAGTGGACAAGATCTGCACGGCTGGCACAGACTTGGTATGTTGCTGCTCATGGGTTTTATCATCATCCACCTGTACATGGTCATCCGTGAAGAAATCATGGGGCTGACCACACTTGTCAGCACCATGTTCAGTGGCTTTCGTTTTATGCGTTCAGGAAAGGGAGGGTGAGGGTGGAACAGATCATAGTCCTCGGACTCGGCAACATTCTCTATGGTGATGAAGGCTTTGGTGTGCGGGTAGCAGAGCGCCTGCACACCCGCTACAGCTTTCCCGAAGCTGTGGAAATAGTGGACGCAGGCACGCAAGGCTACCCCTTGCTTGCCTTTGTAGAGCGCGCACAACGCCTTTTGCTGCTTGATGCTGTGGATTTTGGTCTGGAACCGGGGACACTCACCGAGCGTGATAGTTCCGGCATCCCGGCCTATCTGAGTGCCCACAAGATGAGTCTGCATCAGAACAGCTTTTCTGAAGTGCTTGCGCTTGCCGAACTTACAAATTGCCTGCCCGAAGAAACCAGACTCATCGGCCTGCAACCGCACGATCTTACCTACGGGCACTCTTTGAGCGCAAGAGCACTCTACCGCCTCGACAACGCTGTGGACGCCGCTCTGGCGCAACTGACCCTCTGGGGTGTCACCGCAACACCTCGCACCGACGGTGTTGCGTTTCAAGCTCAAAGCATCTCTTTGTACAACTTCACTGCACCAGACACGTTCTGCGCACCCTAAAATCTTTTCAAGATGAAAAGACTCTGGTCGTACCGTACCATAAAGGGGAATCTTTCGATTGAAAGATTCCCCTTTACAAAGCACAAGAAGGCGCGTCTACAACAGCAGACGCATCCTTCAAAAGTACCTTGACTTACGCAATAACTTTCTTCCGTTTTTCCCAGAGTCTCATTTCTTGCATTTTTTTACGACGATCGCGCTGCAAGGACTTGCACACCAGAGCTGTATCTTTCTTAAGACCCCACTTTTCGCGGTATTCATTCGGCGTCAATTCGTGTGTCGAAAGATGCTTGCTGGTGATGACCTTAAACACTTTGCCGCATTCAAGACAGGTGATAGAGCGTTCCTTGATTGATTTCTTCGCATCAGCCTGCAACTCGCCAACCGCAGCGCCTTCTTCCAGAACGCTGCCCCCGTCAAGCGAATCTCGCAGACTAGCAGAAAGATTCCGAACCATAGAAATGATCTCAACCTCGTTCATGATGCGAACGCTGGCCTGGGCTTTCACAATTTCCAGGGCTTCTTTCAGATAATCGTCCATTATACTCTCCATAAGAAGTATGTACCGTAACGGTATATCGGTATCTATTGCACAACTTGCAAAACATTGCAAGAAGGATTTACTTTTTATTCAAGAAGACACCGAGAGATGCATAAAGAATACCACTGATAATCAAAACCCCTCCTATTATCTGCGGCACATGCAGCACTTCACCAAGGAACACTGCCGCCCCCATACTGGCAAAAAGAGGTACACTATAATAGACGATTCCAGCCCGCACTATGCCAATCCGCTCTATCGCCATGTTCCAGCACAGAAAGGAGAACACAGAAGCACCTATGCCAATATACAGAATCCCCACCACCGTGGTGAAGGCTGGCATCTGGGGTGGGGAAAGCCACACTTCCCACAACATAGGGGGGAACAGTCCCAAAAGTCCCACGGCAATGAGCACAAGCAAAAAATCTGTCTGTGGCAATTCTTTGGGGCGATAGCGCACAAGCAGACTGTAGACGGCAAACAGGACGACAGCACCCATCATCCAAAAATCACCCGTAGCAAAGTGCAGATCCAGAAGACGCTCCAGACTTCCCCGTGTCACCAGCACAACAACGCCACACACCGCAACGACAAGCCCCACCATCTGACGGTAGTTGAGCTTTTCATGCAGAAAAACACGCCCCAGCAACGCCATCACAATAGGTGAGGCTGCCGCCAACAACGCCATGTTGGTGGCGTCTGTGGTGTGTCCTGCCTGATAGATGAGGGTGTTAAAAAGAGAAATGCCCATCAGAGACAGCAACAGCATGAAAGGCCAGTGCCGCACAACAACACTTCGGTTCCTCCATGCTGACCGCCCCGCAAACGGCGCTAACGTGAGAAACGCCACCAGCCAGCGCCAGAAGGAAAGCTCAATCGGCCCAAGCGCCTCCGCAAGCCCCCGCGCAACCACAAAATTGCCACTCCAGACAATAGTAGCCGCCAAAGCAAGCCCATAGCCGACCAGAAGAGGGAAACGTGTGTGCATAAAGACTCCTGTGGCAGAGAGTCTAATCGGACTGGTTCGCGCCGACAAGGGCTTGTGCGAGGCTCAGGCACGAGCACGCCTTGACCTCACAGCCCGGTTTCATCTCTTGTTCGGAGGTCTGCTGATCGGCGGCATTCTGACCCATTGGGGAGCAAGCGCGTGTTCTGGGGAAAAACCTGCGGGGAGCTTGGGGTAGCAAGCTCTCTGCGGTTGCCCCAGATGGTTCTTTTCCAGCGGCGAAGGAAGAAACGGAAGCGTTCGTCGGTGTTGTCTGAAAGAATGGCGTAGCAGGATACGGCGAGTACAATCACAAAGCCGTGTACGGCGCGTGTCCAGAAACCGGAAAAACCGGAGCTGACAATGCCTGCCTCAATCATGCCCACAATGGCGATGCCAACGAGCGTGCCGTACACCCGCCCTGCTCCACCGTAGACGCTTGTCCCACCGATGAAGACTGCGGCAAACACCAGCAGCATGTAGCCTTCGCCCTGCGTTGGCCACCACGAACCCATTTCAAGGCAGCTCACAGCACCAGCAAACCCCGCCATCCCGCCCATGAGCGTGTGTACACCCATGCGCGCCAGCGGCACGTTGATGCCGAGTCGGGAGGCTATTTCGGCCTGTTCGCCAGTGAAGCGGATAGCATCACCCACGGGGTGCCTGTTGAGCGCAACCCAGAGCACGCCTGCCAGCAGGAGAAGCCACAGGCATTGCGCGGGCACCATGCCGCCGAGTCGCCCTACCAGCAGGGCATGGGTCGTGCCGTCGAGCCTGTCGAGTCCGAGCGCCAGCCCCTGACTGAGCAGCATGACCACACCACGCCAGAAAAATTGCGTACCGATGGTCGCAATGATTGACGGGACGCCCACATAGGCCACGATAAAGCCA
The DNA here is from genome assembly GCA_036655575.1 of Bilophila sp. Taxonomy (GTDB): domain Bacteria; phylum Desulfobacterota; class Desulfovibrionia; order Desulfovibrionales; family Desulfovibrionaceae; genus Bilophila. Next base: position 970 of record JAVVPW010000144.1, on the reverse strand, counting down.
TTGATGACGCCAACCCCCAGCCCGATGCCAACAGCAGCCAGCACGCCGATAAAGACCTGTCCGGTCAGGGTGGCGCTGACAGCAAAGCCCAGTCCCGCCAGCGCAACCGTGGAAGGGAAGCACAGATCCATTTCCCCCGCCGCCACAACCAGCGTCAGCCCAAGAGCCAGAAAGCCGTAGAGAGGGAGCGTTGAGAGCAGACTTTCATGCATCGGCCACGACAAAAACGCCCGTGCCCCCGTCAGCATGAAAAGACTGAGGAGCAACAAAAACAGTCCGGTCAACCAACATTGACTGCGGGTGTGCGTTGCCGTGTTCCGTATCAACGCGGTCAGATCCGGGAGAAGCCGCTTCATGCCGCGTCTCCTTCAGCAAGCGCAAGCAGGCGCTTTGTGAGATCTGCTGGGTCTGTTTCGTCGCGGTGCAAGGTGCCCACGGTACACCCCTTGTCCATGAATACAAAGCGATCCGCTACTGAATACGCCTGAATAACGTGATGCGACACCAGCAAGACGGAACGCCCGTCGTCTCGCAGGCGTTCGATGAAGGCGAGCACCCGGTTGACTTCGTTCAGGGACAGGGCGGTGGTTGGTTCGTCCAGAATGACCAGACGCGCTCCAAAGAACATGGCTCGACCAAGAGCCAGCGCCTGTCGTTCGCCGCCTGAAAGACCGCGCATATCCGCATCTGGATCAAGCCCCGCACCGTTTTGACCGAGCCAGTCCCCCATGATGCGCCGGGTGCTTGCGCGTTCCCGCGCAACGTCGATGAGTCCCCAGCGGGTACGCAGATGTCGCCCCACAAAGACATTGCGCCACAACGACTGACCTTCGCACAGACAGCGATCCTGATGCACGGTTTCAATACCCATGTCCCGCGCAAGGCGAACAGTGAAACGCCCGCGCAAGACATCTGTCCCCCGGAAACGGATAGCCCCACCGTCAGGTCGAAACGCGCCAGAAAGCAGGCG
>JAVVPW010000143.1:2344-4839 GCA_036655575.1 Bilophila sp. | reverse complement strand
GAATGGTCGTACCCCGCCAGATGCCCCATCCCGTGCGCAAGGAGTCGTAAACAGTGCTCTTCAAGCTCCTGTCCGTAGAGCAGTGCTTCGCGGTGGAGCGCGTCTACAGACAACACCAGACTGCCCAGCGCGGTCGTGTTTTTTTTGTATTCCTGCGAGGTTGCCGTACTCCATTCGTCCAGCGGAAAAGAAAGCACATTGGTGGCGCCTTGGCACCCCATGTGTTGCTGATTGAGTTTTGCCATGGTTCCGTCTCGCACCAGCAACAGGTCGAGTTCGAGCGGCTCACACGTCACCACCTGCGCCATGTTCTCAAGCGCGTGGAAAAGCTCGGTGCGACACAGCGGCAGACGCCAGCACAACTGCCCGCCGGAAAGTGTGATGTGCAGACTCACGACCGTGCCGATCCCGTGGTGCTCCCCGGCTCTGTCTGTCCGGGTTGTGCTGGGGCAGAAGGGGCGAGGGGTCTTGGGGTCGCTTGTTCTGGTTGCAGCGGATGGGCGCTTGTCGGGAGAGCCGTGGGCGCTGGAATTTGGAGGAGTGTGGCAAGCACATATGTTTACACAGAACCAGCTTCAGTGAGCGGAGAAAGTTGCAGTGTCCCACTTGCGCCCCCTGTTCCGGGCGGTGTTGCCGAGGCATTTGCGGTGCTGGCTGGCGTTCCTGCTGCGGGCAGAGCGGGTATGGCTGGGTTTTTGGGGTCGCTTGACAGCGGGCTTGTTGTCGGATTCGTTTTTCCGGGTCAGCTCTGGGTAGACGATGCGCTGGTGGAACAGACCAGTGAGGATACGGGCAAAATTTTCCGAAAGTTTGTGCAGATCCTTGAAGGTCAGTTCGGATTCGTCGAGTTGTCCATCCGCAAAAATACCCTTCATCATCGTGTCGATGTGGGTTTTGATACGGGCTGGGGTTGGCTCGGTGAGGGTGCGGCTAGAGGCCTCCACCACGTCAGCCAGCATGACAATGGCGGCTTCACGGCTCTGCGGACGGGGGCCGGGGTAGCAGTAGTCTTCCATGCTGGGATTTTCGCCGTTTTCCTTGGCCTTACTGTAGAAATAGCGGATAAGCCCGGTGCCGTGGTGCTGGCGCAAGATGTCGTTGATCTCGTCGCCAAGGTGGTGCTGGGCGGCGAGTTCCGAGCCTTTTTTGACGTGAGACAGCAGGATCAGCGCGCTCATGGCTGGCGCCAGCTTGTCGTGCCGATTGGGGCCGCTGAACTGGTTTTCGATGTAATATTCTGGATAGGCCAGCTTGCCGATGTCGTGATAGAGCGCCGCAACCTTGCACAGCAGGCTGTTTGCCCCGACAGCCTTGGCGCCCGCCTCGACCATGTTGGAGACAACGAGCGAATGGTGGTAGGTGCCGGGAATGGACACCATGAGATCTTGAAGCAGAGGTTGCTCAAGGTTCATCAGCTCCATGAGTCGAAACCGAGTGGTGTAGCCAAACGCCATTTCAATGATCGGGCTGACGGCAAACAGAATCGTGACGGAAATAAGCCCATTGATGACAATGCTCCCCACCAGAAAGAAAAAGCCGTTGCCCCCGCGCAAGCCTTCCAGCCAGCCACTGCCAAGGGCGATGGTCACAAGGCCGATGATGAGGGGGATGATGCTCATGACCACGTCTTGTCGATTCTGAGCGCGGATGACAAGCCAGGTGTTGAGCATGGCGGACAGGAAAAAGAACAAAAAGAGCGGCAACCCGCCCTTTAGCATGGTGCAGGCAAAAAGAGACAGGAGCAACCCCACCGTGCAGTAGCGCCGTGCTGCGAAGATGAGCGCACACAGGCCAGAAGCACCGGCAACGGGAAAAAAGTACACGGCAAGGTTGATGTCCTGCGGCTGCACAAGTTTGCCTGTGAGGATATACGCGCCCTTGGCGGCTACGCCAAAGCTGAGGAGCAGAAACGAGATGAAGTAGAAATCCTTGCGCCTAAGCGGGGTGCCGGGTCTGCCGCTTGGTGCCATGAAAAGACCAAGCATCAGCAGCAACGACATGAGGAAGGTGCCAGCCACCACGCGGGCATGGATGAGTCCTTCCCGCTTCTGGTACAGGCTCTGGAGTTTGAGCTGTTTTTCCTTGGTGATACGTTCGCCCTGATAGACGACTATTTCGCCCTTCTGGATGTTGTAATAGACGGGTTCAACGGTTTGCGCCACAGCCTTGCCGCGTGACAGGGTTGCTTCCCGGTTCAGGGTGAGGGTGGGCATGAGGAGCGGTGAAAACAGGCTCTGGATAGCCCGGCGTTCGTGGAGCGTCAGGGTGCGCTCGGCACGCAACTGCTGGCTGAAGGCCGCAAGCAGGGCGGGGATGTCCTGAATGTCCGAGACTTCGGGGCGCAGGGTTTCGGTCTTGGTATCCATATCCCGAATGATGATGCCGTTTTTGGACGGCAGAGCAAGGCGGGCGTCACTGACAACGCCTTCCCGGAGGCGGGTTTCGAGCCACGGGAGTGCGGTGCCAAGGATGTATTCTTGCACCGTGGGTTGTTG
>JAVVPW010000143.1:0-2334 GCA_036655575.1 Bilophila sp. | reverse complement strand
TGACAGGGTCACTCAGTTGTTCGCTCAGTTCAAGCCGCAGGGCGTCGGTGGAGGCTGTGGCCTCAAAGGTGTTGAGCTTTCGCAGCAAGCCAAAGACCTGTTCGCGCAGTGCCGCTATTTCAGAGACACTCAAGTCAAAGACCGTGGGTTGCAGCATAGCAACCTGATCGCGGCGGGCTTGCGCGGCCTGCGGGTCTTCTACGGTGAGATCGCGGTGCGCAACCACATCGCTGTCCGCTATTTCGCCCGCCATGAAGACGCGCAACTGCGTGGACGGCTGAACGCCTGCAAGAAACGACAACAGAAACAGCGTCAGAATGAGCGTCCACATACCGATGCCGTGGTGGTGCTGATTCAGCGTTGCGCGGGCGAGTCTTGAAATCTGGTTAACGCGAAGTGGGGAGTTTTTCGTAGTCATCGTAAGCCTGTACTATTCGTCCGACCAGAGGGTGGCGTACCACGTCGGCGGAGGTGAAATGCCGGAAAGCAACGCCCTTGACGCCATCGAGCACACGAAGCGCGTGTACAAGCCCAGAACGGGTGGTTCGTAGAGAAGAACCGTCCTCGTACAGGGCAGGGAGATCTATCTGGGTGATGTCCCCGGTGATGACGGCTCGTGAGCCGAAGCCGAGGCGCGTCAGAAACATTTTCATCTGTTCTCTGGTGGTGTTTTGTGCTTCATCAAGGATGATGAAGGCGTCGTTGAGGGTTCTGCCGCGCATGAAGGCCAGCGGCGCGACTTCGATCAGTCCGGTTTCCTGAAAGGAGGCCATTTTCTGTGGCCCTAGCAGGTCGAGCAGCGCGTCATACAGCGGGCGAAGATACGGATTGACCTTTTCTGTGAGATCACCGGGCAGAAAGCCCAGCTTTTCCCCAGCTTCCACAGCCGGACGGGTCAGGACAATCCTGCGTACCCGCCGTGCTGTGAGCATGTGTACAGCCATCGCAACCGCCAGATAGGTCTTGCCGGTTCCAGCCGGGCCTACAGAAAAGACCATTTCTTCTTGCCGGAGCGTGTCGAGATAGCCGCGCTGGGCGGCGTTTCGGGCGGTCACGGTTTTCTTTGGCAGGGTCAACACCGCGACATCTTGAAAGGAACGCCGCAGATCGGTTGCCGAATTTGCTTCAAGCAACTGCAATCCCTGTTCCAGATCCGAACCCTGCACGTCATTCCCTGCCTTGACCATACCGTAAAACTGCGTGAAAAGATTGAGAATGCGCTCACGCAAGGCCGGATCTTCGGACACTACGGAAAGGGTTGTGCCGCGTGTAGAAATGTCCGCACCAGAGCGCTCGGCAAGATCGTTCACATTGGCGTTGTGTGGGCCAAACAGGACGTTTGCGAGGTTTGGATCGTCAAAAGAAAGTGTTTCCATCAGTGAAGATGGAGCAGGTGTGTTTTTCTGCATGATCAGGGGGTGGGTTGATGGATGGTATAGGGGGATTGTACCGACATACAGGAGCGCCATAGTAGCCTACTTCGGGCGACCCGTCTATGCGCCGTGTTTTACGGATGGGCACACATTTTGCTTATCCATAGAAAACCCGCGACCGCGTGGTCGATTTTGCCGGAGGCGAACCATGAATACCATTACGAATGACGCATACGCTGCCCAGATGTACGGGCGTGACTATACCCGCAGTGCCACAGAAAAAACCCCTGACAAGGCTTCGGACAAGAATACCGACAAGGCTTCTTCAAATTCCATTCTGAAGAAAGCGCTTGGTTCAAGCAGCGGCTATGGGCAAAATAGCACCACAAACGCGCTGTCGTCGTTGGTGAGTGAGACGCTTTCCGGTCTGGGCTTGAGCGCTGGCGACAACGTGAGTTTCCGCACGATTATGGAATACCGCGACAAGCTCGGCAAGGAATTTGAGGCAAAGGTCAAGGCAGATCTGAAGGAACTTGGCGTGGATGAAAAGGTCAAGTTTCAGGTTGTGTCCAACAAGGACGGCAGTGTGGACATCATTTCTGACAGCGAAGACAAGGCCAAGATTGAAAAATATTTCGCGGACAATCCCGATATGGTCAAGAAGTTTAACAAGATCCAGTCTCTCACCAACGTTGAGGAAGCCCGCAAAACCCAGAACATCGACGTTACCGCAACGCGCCAGCGCATTCAGATCGAATCCATGACCGCGTGGTTTGCCAACACCGGCAGAGGCGTCAGCTCAATCATGGATTTTACCGGCGGCTCATCCGCCCTCATGGCAGGTCTGAACAAAGTGGTTTGAGGGAAAGGCCTCCGGCGGCTGGGGGAAGGGAAACCGTTCTGAAGAACGGTTGTGGGGTGAGGCGGGTAGAAAGAAACCCTTGCGGCTCTCTTTCTACCC
>JAVVPW010000142.1:0-4871 GCA_036655575.1 Bilophila sp. | reverse complement strand
TGGTATTCGTACCAGTGAGCAGCGGGGAGCACGATGTCTGAATACACGCAAGTGGTGCTCATGCGTATTTCAGAGGTGACCATGAGATCGAGCTTGCCACCTTCTTGCGGTGGGGTGTCGCTTTTCACGGTGTGCGGGGTGTGCGGGGAAGGCTCTGCAAGCACCGCGTTTTCCGTACCGAGCATGTGCCGCAGGAAGTATTCATGCCCCTTGACGTTGGAACCAAGAGGATTGGCACGCCAGAAGAGCATCACGCGGGGGATGTTGTGCGGGTGATCGGGATCGTCCACCGCTAACGAAAGATCCCCGGACTTGAGGCGGTTGACCGCGTACTTGATGATGGCTTCGTCAGTGTCAGCTCCGGCGGCCTGCGCCTTGTCGCACACCGTCAGCGGGTTTTCGCCAAACTGCGGGTAGAAGGGCAACCAGCCGAGCCGGACAGCTTGCGCGTTGCAGTCTGCCGGGTGTCCGGGGAGAAGACCAGAGGCGCTTGGCGGGCACAGGGTTTTCATGTTCAGCAACTCGTACCGCCACGCATCCGTCGCAAAATAGTAGAACGAGGTGCCGTTGTGCAGCCGGGGCGGGCCTGTCCAGTCCTTGCCCATGGTCACGGTTTCCCAGCCTGCCAGCGGGCGCACTTTTTCCTGTCCCACATAGTGTGCCCAGCCGCCGCCAGACACCCCCTGACAGCCGCAGAGCGTTGTCAGGGTCAAGATGGCGCGGTAGGTGACATCATTGTTATACCAGTGGTTGATGCCAGCTCCCATGATGATCATGGAGCGCCCCTTCGTGCGTTCGGCGTTTTCGGCAAACTCGCGTGCCACCCGGATGACGTCCGCTCGTGGCACGCCGGTACGCTCTTCTTGCCACGCCGGAGTTGCGTAGACTGCGGCGTCGTCGTAACTCGTTGCCACACTGTCACCGGGCAGGCTGTGCCCTCTGTCAATGGCAAGACTCCCCGCCAGAATGTCGAACACGGTGGTGACAAGGACAGTGCGCGTTGTCTCGCCGTCGTGCAGCACCAGCGGCAGACAGGGCAGGGTGCTGGTGCGGCTTTCTGGCGCACCTGTACCAAAGACAGGGAAGGTGACCTGCACCCACTGCACTTCGCTGGCTTTACTGTCTTCTGCGGGCAGATCCGCGAAACTCAGCAGCGGGTCAAGCGGTTCGCGGGTGGTGCAGTCGCGCATTTCCAGATTCCAGGTGCCTTCTTCGCCGTAACGGGAACCGATACTGCCCATAGGGATGGCTGTCCCCTTGCGCTTCTGGTCGTAAACCACAAATTTCCATTGGGGATTGTTGCCTGTCATTCCGAGATCCGAAGCGCGCAGGCACCGCCCCGGAGTCTTGCCGTTAGCGCTGTCCTCAAGCAGAAGCAGGAACGGCAGATCCGTAAAGCGCTTGGCGTAGTCCTCAAAATACGGCACCCGCCGCTCCAGAAAGAACTCCTTCAGCACCACCTGATCCATCGCCATAGCCAGTGCGCCGTCCGTACCCGCCCGCACCGGGAGCCAGTGATCCGCAAACTTGGTGAAGTCCGCGTAGTCCGGGGAGATCGCGGTGATGCGTGTGCCCCGGTAGCGGGCTTCCACAAAGAAATGCGCGTCCGGGGTGCGGGTTTGCGGCAGATTGGAACCCCATGAAATGATGTAGCCCGCGTTGTACCAGTCCGCGCTTTCAGGGACATCGGTCTGCTCACCCCAGATCTGGGGCGAGGCCGGGGGCAGGTCGCAATACCAGTCGTAAAAGCTCACCATGCTCGCGCCGATCATGGTCAGGAAGCGTGCGCCAGAGGCAAAACTCGTCATGGACATAGCCGGGAGCGGGGTGAAGCCAAAGATCCGATCCGGCCCGTGTTCCTGAATGGTGTAGATGAGCGAGGCCGCGATCATCTCAGCGGCTTCATCCCACGAGAAACGCACAAAGCCCCCCTTGCCGCGAGCCTGCTGGTAGCTGGTGCGTTTGGCGGGGTTTGACTGAATCGCACGCCAGGCTCGAACCGGGTCACCGCCCGCGTCTTTCTTGGCAGCGTTCCAAAGATCAAGCAGGGTGCCGCGAATGTAGGGGTAGCGCACCCGCAACGGGCTGTAGACGTACCACGAGGCAGACACCCCACGCGGACAGCCGCGAGGTTCGTAATCTGGAAAGTCCGGGTGCGGGGTGGGGTAGTCTGTTTTTTGCGCTTCCCACACGATGATGCCGTCTTTCACGAACACATCGAACGAACAGGAGCCGGTGCAGTTGACACCGTGCGTTGAGCGCACCACCTTGTCGTGCTGCCAGCGGCGGCGGTAATAGTCTTCCCATGTCCGCCCCCCACAGCGCTCTTCATAGGCGCGGGGTGGGGTGTCCGGGTCAGGATGCTTTGCGGTCAGTTCCCGCAGACGTTGCGCAAAATAGTGGAGTGTTTTTGATGTCAGCAAGGGTCTATCCTCCTTTGACGGCAATCCAAGGATCGTTCTTTCCCTAAAGTGTAAAGGGAAAACAAAGGAGGACAATGATATTGTGTTTGTTTGATTTTTTCAAAAAAAAGCGCCGCAGGGTGTGCGGCGCATGAAGGTCAGGCAGGTGCTTCTTCAAGAGGCAAGGGTGGCGGTGGGATCATATGGACATCGAGTTGCGGGAAGGCGATCTGGATGCCGTGCTTGTCAAACACGCGCACGATGTCATGGCGCATTTTTGAGCCAAGCAGGGGGTCATTGGAAAAATCAGACCAGTAGCGCAGGGTGAAGTTGAGGGTGCTGTCGGCAAAATCGACAAACAACACCACAGGCAAGGGGTGCTGTTGCACCAGCGGGTTGTCTCTGGCTATTTGCAGCAACAGCGTGTCCACAAGCTCTGGATCAGTGCCGTAGGCGACACCCACGGTGAGCGAACGGCGCACCACCCGCCCGTTGCGTGTCCAGTTGACAAGCCGGTTGGACACAAATTCGGAGTTCGGCACAAAAATCAGCGCGTTGTCAAACGTCTCCACCGTGGTAGCGCGGACATTGATCTTGCGCACCGTGCCCTGCACACCGCCCACATCCACCACATCCCCCTCGTGCAAGGTACGGCTGAAGATGAGAATCAGGCCAGAAATGAAATTGTTGACAATGGCTTGCATACCAAAGCCGATACCTACGGACAAGCCACCGGCAATGACAGCAAGGTTCGCCACACCAAAGCCAAGGCTGTGCAGGGCAAACAGGCCAAAGAGTGACCAGAATCCATAGGTGATGCCTGTTTGCAGCGGCGGGATCAGGCTGTTGTCCAGACGTTGCGAACGTGCGCTGATCCGCGCCACAAACGAGCGTGCGGCAAGGATGGCAGCGCGGGTCAGGTAGAAGCCGCTTATGGCAAAGAGCACATGCAACATGTTGAAGGAAGCAGAACCCACTTGCACCCCGGATTCCAGATAATGCCACAAGAGCTTGGCACCACCCGGCAACGCAATGACCCACAAGGTGGAACTTACCAGCACCAGCATGAGTCCTGCCGGCGCGATGCAGGCCGCAACAATGGCTGTTATCACGCCGTGTTTTTCGTTTTCGGATGACGAACAGCGATTGATGATCTGGATGGCGCCAAGGATGAGCTGGGCGCTCACAATCAGGCAGTTGACGGTAATCAGGAAAAGAATACTCATGCGTGCCCAGCCAATGACGGCAACGCCAAGGCTCACCCACACCGCGATGTGGTGGATCTGGAACAGACTGTTTTCGAGTTGTGGCATGGCTGTCCAGGCACGGGTGCAGCGGCGGATCAGGTACAGCAGAGCCGCACTGGCGAGAATCCAGCTCAAGGAGAGAATGCCCTCAGGCAGATCCGGGTAACTCAGCACAGTACCGAGCAAGGTTGAGGCAAAAAGAGGCCACAGCGGACGCCCTTCAGCCTCATGGCGGAGTGAGAGACGGCGCAGTTCCCATGCCAGCCCTATTTCGCCACTGATGAAGATCAGACTGCCCAGTACCATGAAGGTGCGGAACATTTCCCCTCCGTTGCCCACAGAGGCGACCAGCATGGACAGACCAAACAACAGGCTCAAGAGACTGCGCAAGATGTTTCGCGGGGCGTTTGGGGTGTTTGTGTCGCAGTGTTTTTTCAGATACCGGAACACGAACGCGAGCAACAGTCCCCCCACCAGAAAGATGTTGAGAAAACGCAAACTGAGTCCTTGCCATGAAGCAAGGGTGCGAGGCACTTCAATGCTCAACCGCAGCGTCATGTTGCTGAGGGTCTTGTCCCAGTGATCTTTGCTGTTTTCCCAGACGGTGGGATCAAAAAAACGGCTCGGCATTTCCAGATAGTAGCGTTTCCACAAAACAGGCAGGTACTCGCCGATTTTGGTGTGCATGGTGTCCAGCCGTCGCAGCAGCTCTTCAGCGGGATTCAGGGCGTCCTCCACCCGAAAGCGCAAGCGCTCCAGCTTGCTTTCAAGACGCATGACCCGGTTTCGTGCTTCAGCCTGTGCCGGTGTCACCAGTCCGCGTCCGCTTGTCCCGGAAGAGGTTTCTCCTGAGGCGTCTGTCTTTGGCAGGTTGCGCCGCATCTGCGCCAGCACCCCGTTCAAATTGGTTATCATTCCCTGCATCGAATAGAGCGGTTGCACCTGTCGGCGCAGGTCAAGCGCCAAAATGACGCCACGGCGATCAATAACCTCCATCATCATGGGGTTTTCTTTGTGTGTCCCGGCAAGGCTGAACAAGCGGAGTGCGGCTTCTTGCAACGAAGGTAAGGCCCGGCGCATGGGGCGAATGATCCCGTCCGCGCTCTTGTTCAGGCCGTCAACCTCAATGCCTACGGTATTGAGTTCGGTCTCGTTCTGCTTGAAGGCCTCATCCCAGAGGGTGTTTTCAGCGGTGTTTTCGGCTTGGCGTCGCGCTTGTTCC
>JAVVPW010000141.1:0-4894 GCA_036655575.1 Bilophila sp. | reverse complement strand
ACACCCCAATCGCAACGAGTGCGCCTGTCAGAGGCAACGTCGCCGGGTGCAGTGCAACAAGGACTGACGGCACCGTATCGAAAAGCAGCGGGTACACACTCGCAACAGCAAAAAGCACACCCGTCAACAGGAACAGCGCAGACAGCAGCACCATAAAGCCCCGGTTGCGTACGACTGACAGTGACAAGATGCCCTGTGCGGTCAGGATAGCCAAAGCTGGGAGCAACGGGAGCAAGTACAAGGGATCACCCGCGCCAAACAAGCCCAGAATCACGCTCCCGCCGATGAGAGAACACCAGATCCAGCCCTGACCGGGGCGCTGTGTGCGGTTGCGCACGCTGTTTTTCAAAAACGAACCAAGGCGTTCCCACGGCAGGAACGGCAACAGCAGAACCCATGGCAACCAGAGCAACGCCAGCACAGGCACAACAAGAAGCAACTCGCGCCCCTGCGAACGCATGATTTCCTGCACGGGGTCAAGGACAGCCGTCTGGAGCAACGCCGCAAGCACGTCCCGACCGCCGTCTGAAAAAGCCACACTCGTGCCCCACGCGCACAATAAAACCAGCATGAAGCCAAAGGCCAGCGCGCCGTCTCGTGATCCCGCCCGGCGGAATGTACACCGCCAGACCAGAAACAGCAGGCTGACACCAAGCGGCACCAGCAACCCGGCAAGGCCGCCTGACAGCGTAGCCAGCGCCACAACCGCAAAACCGCAACCCAGCCACACCGGCGCACAGGTCTTGATCCAGCCTCGAAAAAGACACAGAGACGCCAGCGTCAGCAGACCAGCAAACAGCAGGGCGTCACCAGCCAGAGCAGGAAGGCCTATCAAAGTGAGTGCTGCAAGCACCACCAGCCCAGACGCCAGCGCGGTGCGGGTGTCGTTCCCCGTTGCTCGTGCCAGCACCCATGTCAACTGCACAAGCAGCAAGGTGGTAAGGCACGTTGCCAGAGGCAGGACAAGCGGATCCGCCACAAAGCCGGGGATGAGTCCGCTCAGGGTGTCCAGTCCGGGGATGTGTTCAAGTGTCGTCAAAAACCAGCCAAACACGGGCAGCACGACTCCGGTTGCAGCGACATCGCCCCCTCCTCCGGTGCCCGCCTGTAGACCGAGCAAAAGAGGCTCGTACACACCAGAAGCAAGCGCGTACAGCCCCCGCAACTCGCGCCCCATGAGCACAGGCAACGCCTGCACCGCCCAGAGCACCAGCAGAACAAGCGGCCCAACAGCAGCGCACAGCGTAAAACACCGTGCAGCAAAACCCGGTTTCGTCGGCACAGCGTCCGCCGTTGTCGCCTGCGAGGCTGCGACTTTCGGTGCTTTCACAGGTTCAGATTCCCAACGCATCGAATCTGCATCGCTGGGTTCTGGATCGCTGGGTGCGGATTCACTGGGTGCGGGTACGGCCTCTTTGGGGGCAGTCGAGGTGTCGGGTGCAGACGTGTCAAGATGTTCGGGAGGTGTCGATGTGTCCGAAGTCTCTGCTTGTTTTACGTCTGCGGCGTTGTCGGACGCTGCCGAAAGCGGGGTGGCTTGTTCAGCGCTTGAGGTCGTCACCTCTTCCTGAACAGGGTTTTCTTTGCTCATGCTCTGCTCCTTGAAGGTTGCTCATCTCTCGCCTGTCAGACACAGGACGTGTCAGCTTCTGATCTCAGTAGAATCATCAGGAAAATCGTGAGACAGCGATGCAAAAGCCTGTTCTGCATCCAGAAAAGCGTCTACAACCAGCGGATCAAATTGGGTTCCCCGCCCCTCAAGGATGATCTGCACGGCCTTCTCGTGCTCGAAGGCTTCCTTGTAGACCCGTTTCGAGCTGAGGGCGTCGTACACATCTGCAAGAGCCATGAGCCTGCCGATACTAGGGATTGCTTCTCCAGCCAGCCCCTGCGGGTAGCCCTTGCCGTCCCAGCGTTCATGGTGGGTGTACGCAACAATCGCTCCAAGGCGCAAAAAGTCGTTGCTCCCGCCCATGCGTTTTTCCGCCCACGACAGCGTTTGATAGCCGAGCACGGTATGCTTCTTCATTTCCTCGAACTCTTCCGGGGTGAGCTTGCCGGGTTTGAGCAGGATGCGATCCGAGATGCCCACTTTGCCCACATCGTGGAGCGGCGCACAGGTACGAAACAATTCCACGGTTTCGTCGTCAAGATTCCAGATTTTGGGGTATTTTTCGCGCAACCCCCGTGCAAGCAATTCCACACCGTGCTGGGTTCTGCGGATATGGGAACCGGTTTCGTTGTCCCGTGTTTCCACGATAGAGGCGAGGCATTCCACTGTCACGGAACGAGAGGGGTAGAGTTCCTCTGTCCGTTCGCGCACCAGAAAATGGAGTTTGTCGTTGTATTTTTTGAGTGAAACGTGGTTTGCCACCCGTGCCAGCACAAGGCGCGGCTGAAACGGCTTGGTGATGAAATCCACCGCGCCAAGATCAAGCCCCTTGGCCTCGTCTTCTTCCGTGCCAAGAGCTGTGATAAAGACAACAGCGATATTGCGGGTAGTCTCGTTTTCCTTGAGTCGCTTGCAGACCTCATAGCCATCCATGCCCGGCATCATGACGTCAAGCAAGATGATGTCCGGCGCAGGTTCTGTCTGCGCCAGTCGCAAGCCAGTCTGTCCGTTGGTGGCAACGCGCACGGTATAGGTATCGCGGAGCAATTCATCCAGAATGCGGATGTTGGCTACAGTGTCATCAACAACAAGAACAACCGGCTTTATCGTTTGATTCATTGAGGCACCTCGGCATTCAGCCCCAGTGTGCGGGCAAAGATTGTGAGTTGCTCTTCCGCAAAGGCAAAATCAAAGGAATCTATGGACTCTTTGATAGCTTTCAATTCCTGAGCCCGCGAAGCGTCAAAAAAAGAACTCAGACGGTCAAAAGATTCTCGTGCCGCTGTCGTACATTGTCTGAGCAGGGAACGTGTTTCGTCAAAGGCCGCAAGCATTTCTTTGCTTACCGGTGTTGTCGCAGGGCGCGGGGGCACACAAGGCAAGACCTGCGGAGGCTGTTGCAACGGGAGAAGAGGCAATCCGTCAAGGCTGTTCCATGTTTCTTGGACGGACACCATCAAAATGTCAAGCTCCTGCTGCGACGCCTCAAGCCCCTGTGCTTTCAGCAGCGCCTCAAGTTCTATGGTCTGTGCGTACAGCCTTTCCGCACCGAGATTCCCGCTGACGCCCTTGAGCTTGTGGACAGCACCCCGCACAGCCTCAAGACTTTCTTCCCGTGCCGCCCGCATCGTGGCTGGATACGTTTCCAGCTCCTGCTTGAAATGCACCAGCAGTTTCTTGTACAGCTCAAAATTGCCCATAACCCGGTGCAAGCCCTTGGCGCAGTCAAAACCGGAGAGACGCGCAAGTGCCTCGGTAAGGTCGAGAGTGGGGAGTGGCGCAGGAGGGGCAGGCACAGAAGGGACAGCAAGTTCCGGGGATGCAGGAGTAAGAGGCGCGGACGGCGTACCGTGGGCGAACGAGTCCAGCCTTGTGGGCACAGATTGACACGATTGGGTTTCCTGCAACGCCACCTCGTGCGGCGGATCAACAAAAGCATCAGGGAGAAAGCGGCGGAGTTCCGTTTCAAGTTCTCGACAAAGCAGCGGTTTGACAAGGATGGAACTAAAGCCTTTTTGCAGCAACGCCTCTGGGGCGTCTTTTGCGTCTTTGGACAGGCAACCGATCAGGGGCAAGGCTTTGAAACGGGTATCTGTTCGCAGGGCGCGGGTGGCTTGTACGCCGCTCATCTCTGGCAGTTCGGTATTCATGATAACCAGACTGTAGACACCTTGCCGCACCCGATGCAAAACTTTAAGCCCGGTCGCAACCACATCGCTCGCAAAGCCCCAGACCCGCACCATTTCGATTGTTCTCTGGGCACTCTCAGGGGTGTCATCCGCAATCAGTATTCTAGCTCTGGAAGCCTCAGAAGAGTATACCATTGTCATCCTCATGTGTGCCCAGCAACGTGTTCAGAAAAAAAAGAAAGGGGGCGGCATCAAACAGGCTTGTTGTCTTATAGTCCACTTTATCGTATGAGACAACTCCAAGGATACACTCCAGTATTGGCACCAAAAACCGGGAAACATGACTATGTTAGACAACACACAAAAACGTTTTCTCGCCTCAGAACTTGAACCGTGCGCACCAGAAGCGGCCTTCTTTCATGTGCTGCCCGTGCCGCTTGAAGCGTCTGTATCCTATGGCGAAGGCACGCACAACGGGCCTGACGCCATCCTTGCAGCGTCAGATCAGCTTGAATTGTGGGATGGGGAATCTGTCCCAGCGCGCCTTGGCATCCACACATGGCCTGCGGTGGATTGTCAAGGCGACACCCCGCAGGTTCTCGCACGGATTGAAACAGCGGTGCAAGGTGTTCTCGACTGTGGGGGACTGCCTGTTCTGCTTGGCGGTGAGCACACCGTGACCTATGGCGCTCTTGCTGCCTTGCAAAAGCAGTACGGCACCTTTGGGGTGATCCAGTTTGACGCGCACGCGGATTTGCGGGACAGCTATGAAGGGACGCCATGGAGTCATGCCTGTGTCATGCGACGAGCGGTCAAGGATCTGGGCTTGCCGCTGGTGCAGTTTGGGGTACGGGCGCTCTGTCTTGAAGAAGTGGAAGCGCGCACGCTCCATGCTGTGCGTGTTTACGACGCGGCAACGCTGGCTCATCGTCTGCCAGACGCGCCTCTCCCGCCAGATTTTCCCAAACAAGTCTATCTGACGTTTGATGTCGATGGGCTTGACCCGTCCATCATGCCCGCAACAGGAACCCCCGTACCCGGCGGGCTTGGCTGGTACGATGCGCTGACGCTGGCCAAACGCGCCCTGCAAGGACGGCAGGTACTGGGGTTTGATGTGGTTGAGCTGGCGCCGCTGGCAGGCTTTCTTGCCGCA
>JAVVPW010000140.1:0-4925 GCA_036655575.1 Bilophila sp. | reverse complement strand
AAAGCACGGCAAGTAACACGTTCACGCCGTAAGGTGCTACTTTTCGAGGGGTTCTTGTTGACACAGCTCCTACGGCTGTATATGAAAATAACAATCTGTTGCGTTGGGCTGTGTCCTGACTGGACTCGGCTTCGGGATAGCTGAACTATCGGCGCATTTCATGAAAGTGCCTTTATCAAGGAGGCAGGCATGACTCTTTCCAGACGAGATTTCGTCAAACTGTGTTCGGGCACCGTGGCGGGGTTCGGAGTATCACAGATGTTCCATCCGGCGATACAGGAAGTCTTTGCCCAAACCCTCACCGGGGAACGCCCACCAGTCTTCTGGGTGCAAGGACAAGGCTGCACCGGGTGCTCGGTGACGCTTCTCAACAGCGTTCACCCAAGCATCGCGGATGTTCTGCTCAAGGTCATCAGCCTTGAATTCAACCCCACTGTCATGGCAAGTGAAGGCGAAGGCGCCTACGAGCACATGCTCAAAATGGCCGCCTCCCACAAGGGACAATATGTATTCGCCGTTGAAGGAGCCATTCCTTTGGCTCATGACGGGAAATGCTGTGTTGTCGCCGAAGCCAACCATAAAGAAATCACCATGACGGCGGTGACCAAAGAACTCGCCGCCAACGCTGCTGCTGTGCTTGCTATAGGCACTTGCGCCGCTTACGGGGGCATCCCCGCCGCAAAGGGCAGCGAAACACAGGCGGTAGGCGTTTCTGACTACCTCAAAAAACAGGGTATCGCGACACCCGTTGTGAATATCCCCGGTTGCCCGCCGCATCCTGACTGGATTGTGGGCACTATCGGCCTTGCCCTTCAGGCACTCTCCACCAACACGCTGGCTGCGTTTGCCAAACAAGAACTCGATGCCATCGGACGCCCCAAAGCCTTCTACCGCAACGTCCACATGAATTGCCCGCATCTTGCCGACTATGAAGCTGGAAAGATGTGCAAGACCATGACTGACAAGGACGGCTGCCGCTACTCTCTCGGCTGCAAAGGCCCGAAGAGTGCCTGCGATTCACCGCAGCGCAAGTGGAACAACGGCGTCAACTGGTGCGTTGACAACGCAACCTGCATCGGTTGCACCTCGCACAACTTCCCGGACGGCAAATCACCGTTCTATGTGAACTAGGCTAAAAGAACTTTTGCCGATCCTTTTTTCGGCGAGAGTCAGTAGGGAAAAGAGCAACGGTTTTGCCGCCAACAAAGACGGTGAACCGTGAGCGCACCAGCCGCACAGACTGTGCGACCGAGCGTCATCTTAGAGCGTTTTCAGGATGAAAATGCTCTGCTGACGCAAGCGCGGCAGCCGCCGCAACGCGGCGTGTTTCAAAAGCAAAATGCTCTAGAAGGAGCCGTTTATTATGGCAGAAACCGCACAACAAAAAACCACCATCGCCATCGACCCGGTGACCCGTATTGAAGGGCACCTCAAGGCCGAGGTTGTGGTTGAAAACGGCAAGGTTGTGGATGCAAAACTCACCGGTGGCATGTACCGTGGGTTTGAGTCTATTCTCCGGGGGCGACACCCCCGCGACGCATCCCAGATCGTGCAACGTATCTGTGGCGTGTGCCCGACTGCGCACGCAACAGCCGCGAGTCTCGCTCTTGAAAAAGCCTGCGGAACCACTGTTCCCGCCAACGGTCGCATTACCCGCAACCTGATGCTGGGGGCTAACTACCTTCAATCGCATCTGCTCCATTTCTATCATCTGGCAGGGCAAGATTTCATTCAAGGGCCAAACACAGCGCCGTTTATGCCGCGCTATGACAAACCCGATCTGCGGCTTTCCCCGGCAGTCAATGCCGTGGGTGTGGATCAGTACCTTGAAGCCCTTGAAGTCCGCGCCGTCTGTCACGAAATGGTCGCCCTGTTCGGCGGACGGATGCCCCACAACCACGGCATTCTTGCCGGGGGTGCTGCGGAAATTCCGTCGAAAGAAAAACTCATCGAATACGCGGCGCGCTTCAAGAAAGTTCGTGCGTTTGTTGAAGAAAAATATCTCCCCATTGTCTATCTGGTGGGCAGTCAGTACAAGGATCTCGGAGGCTTTGGGCAAGGCTACCGCAACGCCTTGTGTGTTGGGGTGTTCCCGTTGAACGATGCCGCGACTGATTTTGCGTTCAAGCCCGGTGCGTATCAGGGTGGCAAGGACATGCCTTTTGACCCCAAAATGGTCACTGAGGATGTCAAATATTCATGGTTTGCCGACTCTACGTCCGGCAAGCCGTTCACCAAGGCACACAACGTGCTTGCGGTGGACAAACCCGGCGCGTACAGCTTTGTCAAGGCACCGCTCTTCAACGGCAAGCCCATGGAAGTGGGGCCGCTGGCGCGGATGTGGGTCAACAACAAGCCGCTTTCGCCGATTGGGAAGAAACTTCTCAAGGAGTATTTCGGCCTGAATGTCACTAATTTCCGTGACATGGGTGAAGACCTTGCGTTCTCCCTGTTAGGGCGTCACGTCGCCAGAGCAGAAGAAACGTGGTACATGCTTGGGCTTATTGAAGGCTGGATGAAGGATGTCAAGGCTGGCGCTGAGACGTTCTCCACCCCCGCAATGCCGCAGAATGCCGAAGGCTTTGGCATGACCGAAGCCCCACGCGGTTCGCTCATGCACTACACCCAGATCAAGAACGGGGTGATCGACAACTACCAGATCGTCTCTGCGACACTCTGGAACACCGCACCCCGGAGCGATACCGGACAGCGCGGCGCGCTTGAAGAAGCCCTTGTCGGCGTACCTGTCCCGGATATCCAGAACCCCGTCAACGTGGCGCGACTCATTCGCGCCTTTGACCCGTGACTGGGTTGTGCCGTGCACGTGTTGCACGCCGAAACCGGAAAGGTCACCGTTATCAATGTTGATTAGAGCTGTTTTCACTTTGTTAATGTAAAACATTTCAAAAGCAAAAAGCTCTAGATTCTCAAAAGGACAGGACTCTCGCTCCACGCAGGTGTGGCAAGAGTCCTGTCCTTTTGCTTTGAAAGAGCGCTACGCAAAAAAAAACGCGGTCTTCAGAGAAGAATCCGGCGCAAGCACGAGAGAAAAGAAGGGCGGGGGGAAGGATTGAAGAAATACGATGAAGCACACCAGAGCAATTTCATTTTGAAATTGTTCTGGTTGCGTATATGAGCGTCTCTTGCCTCAGCGCTAACAGTTCGCAGCGCGGAGGGTTTCTTCTACCATTTCAAGAGTAGGGGCGTTGTCGCGGTCAAGACCGGTGAGGGCACGAACGGCAAGCATGAGCATTTCGAGATCGAGCGTCATTTCGGTGTGCCCGTCATTGATCACGCACGTTTCACCCTGAAGCGCAACTTTGTAAGCGCGCCGACTGCGTTCTTGCCCACGACCTGAAACAATGGAGTACACATGTTCACTGCTTTCAGTAATGTATAAATTCTGACGTGTAAGCAGGCCTGTTTCCTCATCATACCACGAGCCACCCGCAAACTGCCTTCCTGCGAAAGCAAGTTCTGCGCCGTTGTCCAGTCGCAGCGTGACACGCTCCAGATTTTTCTGAGGTGTGGTATCCGTCATGCTTTTTTCCCCTTAAGAAACATCACCGAACTGTGTATACATATCGGGAGTGCCTTTTCATAGCACCTCAAATTCCATGCTGTCAATGTATGGCCTTGTGAGAAACCTGCCCTGTCAGCGTCAGCAGTGTTATTTCCGAGGGCACGAGCAAGCGCACAGGAAGCCCGCCCCACAACCCCGTACCACAGCTCACATACAGCGGCATCGTCCCAACCGTGTACAGGCCGCTGACATAGCCTGCATTGAAATGCGCTACCAGTGGCACGATTGGCAAGACAATCCCCCCGTGCGTGTGCCCAGAAAGCTGAAGCGTTGCCCCAGCTTGTGCGCTGCGAGGGGCAAGGGCGGGATTGTGCGCCAGCATCACCGTTGTCACCTTCCCGTACAGCCGTGTGATGTCGTCCATGATCCGCTCTGGTTCCGGTAGCGCCGCACCCGGAAGGCGCTTTGCTCTGGGGTCAGCGGTTCCGGCAAGAACGAGCGGTGTCCCCTTCACGTCAAGCGCCACATGGCTGTTGAGCAACACCGAAAGCCCCATGCTCTGAAAGTGCGCCAGCCAGTCTTCCAGTCCAGAGTAATATTCATGATTTCCGACCACCAGAAACACGCCGTACTTGGCACGCAACGTTGCCAGCGGTGCCACGTCTTGCGCCAGCCTGTCAGGTGTGCCGTCCACCATGTCGCCTGTAATGACGGTCAGATCCGGGTGCAACGCATTGGTCTGACGCACCACCTGCGTGAGCCAGTCCTGACCAAAGGCCGACCCGATGTGCAGATCCGAAAGTTGTACGATCCGCAAGCCTTCCAGTCCTGACGGCAAACCCGGCACAACAAGCCGCACCTGTTGCACCGAAGGAACCCGCAAGGCCTCGTACATGCCGTATCCTGTCAGAAGCGCAGCAATGAGGGTCATCATAAGCGATTGAGGTAAAAACCGCGCTGTGCGCCGAAAGAAGCCCGCAGAAGGCACGCGCTGTGCTCTGTGTACGCGGTGTGCCAGCCAGAGCGCCCCCCGCAAGAGGTCTCGAAACAGCGTCAGCATGAAGAGCATCAGCACCATGATCTGCAAAAAACTCGTCACCAGCAGCACAGGACGCGACAACAAAGCGTTCATCGTGCCCGTAAGCCACCAGAGGATCAGCAGACGCTCGGCACTCACGAGAACCGCAAGGCTATACAAAACCTTCGCCACAACCCGCGTCTGCGCAGGCAGGACAATGCGGACAATCACATACAGGGCTATCAGCCCCATGACCAGAGAGAGGAAAGAGGAATACATAAAAGAGGAGTGCCTCCGGCGGGCAGGGGCAGGGGCTTTGCCCCTGCACCCCAGCAGGGCGCTGCCAAGGCCAATGCCTCCGGCGGGCAGGGCGCTGCCCTGCAC
>JAVVPW010000139.1:0-5083 GCA_036655575.1 Bilophila sp. | reverse complement strand
ATTCCATCGACTCCGTCGTGTGTCAATCCCTCTTTTCCCCCTGAAGGGGGAGGTTTCAGACCATAAAGGAATTTTTGATGAACACAGAACTCTTCCAGTTTTTGCGCGCCCAGAGGGGATCGGATCTGCATCTTTCGGCGGGGACAGCGCCTCGGGTGCGGATTCACGGCGCCTTGTGCCCGGTAGACGCGCCTGCAAGCACGTCTGAAGACATCATGACGCTGATGCACGAGCTTCTTACCCCTGCCGAGATGTCCCCGGTTGCGTCAAACATCGGTCTGTTGCCAGGGGAAGAGCGCTTGCACCAGTTCGAGCAGACGGGTGATCTGGATTTTGTCTGTGAACTGCGGTTGCCCCCCTGTGCGACCGATACGGAACCCACCGCCCGGTATCGCGTCAACTGCTTTCGGCAACGCCGTGGCCTGAGTGCGGTGTTTCGCGCCATTCCAAAGCGCGTTCCCACCCTTGCGGAATTGGGATTGTCGGATCAAACGCAAGAACTGTTGCAGAATCTGGCGCTCCTCCCCAAGGGACTGGTGCTTGTCACAGGCCCCACCGGGTGCGGCAAATCCACAACGCTTGCCGCCATCATCGACCACGCCAACACCGTGCGGCACGACCACATCCTGACCATTGAAGATCCCGTTGAGTTTATCCATACGCCCCGCACCTGCCTTATCAATCAGCGCGAGGTAGGGCAAGACTCCCTCTCGTTTGGCGCGGCCTTGCGAGGCGCGTTGCGAGAAGACCCGGACATCATTCTGGTGGGTGAAATGCGCGACAGGGAGACTATTTCACTCGCGCTTGAAGCCGCAGAAACCGGGCATCTGGTGTTTGCCACCCTGCACACAGCTTCAGCTCCCAAGGCGATTGACCGCATCATCCAGGTTTTTCCGCCAGAGGAACAGACGCAAATCCGCACCGGCCTTTCTGAATCTCTGCAAGCCGTGCTTGCACAAACCCTCTTTTGCCGTGCCGATCAGGAAGGACGACTCCCCGCGCTTGAAATCATGCTTGGGACACCCGCTGTGCGCAATCTTATCCGAGAAAACAAGGTTTTTCAGCTTCCGAGTGTCCTTCAGACCAGTCACGCCGTGGGGATGCAGACGCTTGACGACGACATCGAGCGCCTCATCCGCCTCCACCACATCACCCCCGATGTCGCAAAGCTCCACCTCAAGGACAAAACCCGACTGGACGACTGAAGGTCTAAGGATGGCAGAGGGGGAAGCCTTTTGTTATGGCAGAGGGGGAAGCCTTTTCTTCAAAAAGGCTCCCCCCTCATGTGGTGTTATTTCTTCAGCTTATCAATGTGTTGCCGCAGGATGTCGGATTGCGACACCAGCATCTTTACGGAGTCGTTCGCCGCATTCATCGCCGCAGCGGATTCCTCAGCGACGTTGTTGACGCGCTCCAAGGAATTCTTGATGGATTCGCTGGTCGCGGCCTGCTCTTCGCTGGCGGTGGCGATGGTGCGGATCTGGTCAGACGTTGTTTCAACAACGTGAACAATCTGCAATAACGACTGGTCGGATTTTTGGGTCAACTCCGTCATTTCCTCAATCTGCAACGCGGTCTGTTCCACGCCGCTGATATTCTTGCGCGTGCTTTCCTGAATGGCGCTGATCGCCTGCGCTACACTCCCCGTGGAGGCCATGGTTTTTTCAGCGAGCTTCCTGACTTCATCAGCGACCACCGCAAACCCGCGTCCAGCGTCACCCGCTCTAGCGGCCTCGATAGCGGCGTTGAGCGCCAGCAAATTGGTCTGGTCGGCAATGTCAGAAATGACGTTGATAACCTGCCCGATGGACTCTGCCTGAAGACCGAGTTCTTCCATATCTTTTTGCAGACGCGAGGCCACGGCGTTGACCTGCTGAATAGAGGCCACACTGCGCACAACAACTTCAGATCCCTGCTGGGCTTTTTCCAGTGTTGAGGTAGCGCTTGCTGCGGCTTCGGTCGCACTTCTGGCGATGTCCCCCACAGCCTGATTCATCTGGGTCATAGAAGCGGAAATTTCTTCAAGTTGTTGCTGCTGTGTAGAGCTTCCCGCCCGCACTTGTACCGCACTGGCACTGATGAGCGTGGCTTCGTCGTCCAGTTCCTTGGCAAGATCCAGCGCCTTGTCAGAGGTTGTGTGCATGGTCTTGAGGATCTGTGTGATTCGCTGTTCTTTGCCCGTAAGCTCTGCCAGATTGGTGCGCACGGTCGCTGCTTGCGCGAGGGCATCCGCCGTACTGTGATCCGCTTCGGCGATTTTCTGGCTGAGAGCGTCAAGCATGTGGTCAAAGCTGTCGGCGATCTGTCCTATTTCGTCCTTACGGTTCATCTGAAGTCGCAGAGACAGGTTGCCAGCGGCAACTTCGTTTCCGGCGGTGGCGATGCGGCGCAACGGCCCGGCAAGGGAGTGGGTGATGATAACGCCAAAGAGCAACGCTCCTAGCAAACTGAGTCCTGTCAATGTCCATGCGGTGGTCTGAGAATAGAAGGTCATTTTCTGATAGGAGGCCTGATCGTGTTCAGCCTTGGCAGCAACCTTGAGCCGCACGGCGTGCAACAGATCCACTACTTGCTTGGAATAGACTTTGGTTTCCTCTATAAAGATACGTTGGGCTTTTGCAAGGTTGTTGTTCTCTATTTCCTGTTTGATACGTTTTGCGCTCTCGTGCAACCGTAGATGCGGTTCTTTTATCTGCTCAAAGTCATCGTGTATCTCAGGTATAAGCTGCTCTAGTTGGGTGCGTCCTTCACCTAGAAACCATTTTCCAAACACGCACTGCGTCCCGTCAAGCTGCACAGAGAGTGGACTTGTCCCTTTTTGCTGCAGGAAAAGGCCAACCGTGCTCGTCCATACAAGGTGATCGACTTCACGCGCTGTCATGTTGAGGGCGTAATTGTTTTTATCCAGTGCGTTGTCAGCATGGAAAACGACATCAGAGAACATGGAGATAATCCCAAGAAGAAAGCAGGCTAAAACAGTCGCAGCTCCGCCAAACGATAAAATCAGTTTATTCTTGATGCATATGTTACTCCAAAACATCAGATCCCCTCCATCGAGTCATGTGTTAAAACAAGAAACATAAATAATCCTGTAACATATTTATAACAGCTGGTCAAAAACACACGTTTTTCAAAAAAGAGAACACGATGCTGACTTGGCGGTGCCTTTGTATCAGCGCTTAAAGAGTTTATCGAGGTCGCTCGGTGTCCACGAGAGCACACACGGCCGACCGTGCGGACAAAACTGTCTGTCTTTTGTGAGCAACCACTGGGCGACAAGATTGGCGGCCTCGTCAGGGGCGAGCACTTCTCCGGCTTTGATAGCCGCCTTGCAGGCTACAGCAGCCCAGAGCGCGTCAAGCCCGTCGCGGCGACTCGACAACACATCACGGATGAAAGCCCCAGCCGAGGCGCGATCCAGCAGCGAAGGCACCGCTCGGATTTCTAGAAGACTCCCGTTTCCAGAATCTCTGGCAGTAAGTTCAAAACCCAGTTCCACGAGACTGTCACGCATCCCCTCAAAGCGTTCCACCTCGGACGGATGCAGGGTGTATTCCAGCGGCAAGAGCAGCGCTTGAGCCGTTCCAGAAAAACCACCTTGTTGCAGACGCGAGGCAAGCACCCGTTCATGCGCGGCGTGTTGATCCAGAATGAGGAGCGTGGCGTTGTCTCTGCTGTTGCGGATGTCGCGTAGCAGCAGATAGGTAGCACCGAGCTGTCCCAGATAAACGTAGGAGCCGATGCGCAGTTGACCACCTTCAAGGCGCTCTATCGTCGCTTCACTCGTTGCATGTGTTTCTTTCTCCTCAACTGCGGTAGAAGCTGCAAAGGGTTGCGCCAAACGCGCCACCGCAACGGCAGGAGCGGGCGCTGGGCTGTACGCGGGGACTGCTTCGCACAAGTCACTCGGCGCAAAGGGATCAGCTGTGGGGTAGCGTAGCTCTGCTGGTCGAGGTGGGGGCGCGTCTTCGCTGTCTTCACTTGGCTCAGGGTCAGGCGGCGGGCTTTCGCGGTGCGGGAGAGGCATGACGCGGGCAATGTCCGCTTCGCCCCAGAAACCCAGCGGACGGGCGAGGTGTTCGGTCTGGGGCTTGTCTGCCAGAAACGCCAGGTCGTCCGGTGTGAAGGTTGGCAGACTGCGCAGCACGGCGTCTTCCACCGCGTGCAAGACAGCGCTAAAGACCGTGCGTTCGTCGCGGAACCGGACTTCTGTTTTGGCGGGATGCACGTTGACATCCACTTCCTGCGGTTCAAGCTCCACAAAAAGCACGGTTTGCGGGTATTCGCGGGACAGGAGGCGCCCCTTGTAGGCTTGGCGTACCGCCTGCAACAGCATTTTGTTGTTGATGGAACGACCGTTGACGTACAGCAGGATGCGATCCGCACGGGGTTGGCTTTGTCCGGGGGGCGAGGTCAGACCAGAGGCGCGGACACCGTTGCTGGTGCGATCAAAGGGCAACAAGGTGTCCGTCACCTGCTCAGGCCAGACGCTTGCGAGGCGTTGCACCAAAGTTTGCCCAGCCGGGAAACGGAACACTTCCCTTGTGCCAGCCAGAAACAGGAAACCAGTGTTTGTGTGCGTCAGCGCCAGTCGGGTCAACAGGTCTTGCGCTCGTTTGAGTTCTGTCGCTGGAGTCTTCAAAAATTTGAGGCGCGCCGGAACCGTGGCGAACAGATCCCGCACTTCTACCACCGTGCCCTTGTGCAACGCCCCCGGCCCTTGCTTTGTCAGTTTTCCGTGTTCCACTTCAATAAACGAGGCTTCGGTGCAAGCGTTTTCTGCGGTCTCTGCGCTTGTGGCAGACGGCAGACAGGCCGATTCCATACGGAAATGTGCTACTGAGGCGATGCTTGGCAAGGCTTCGCCGCGAAACCCAAAGGAGCTGATGCTCCAGAGATCGTTCATACACGCTATTTTACTGGTGGCGTGACGGGTAACCGCGAGTTTGAGTTCCGAGGGTGGAATGCCAGCGCCGTTGTCGCACACGCGGATGAGCGTCTGCCCGCCGTTTTCCAGTGTTATTTCTACGCTGCTTGCGCCCGCGTCCAGACTGTTTTCCACCAGTTCTTTGACCACACTGGC
>JAVVPW010000138.1:0-5102 GCA_036655575.1 Bilophila sp. | reverse complement strand
TTCATTTTGCCGAAAAACGTGGTTTTCGGCAAAATCCACGCCGCGTTGCGGCGCGGCGCACTCACATGCGCCGTAGAGCATTTGAACATTTTCAACGTTCAAATGCTCTAGCGCATCCGTGGTTGATGGGTTACTTCAGCGTCACTTGTCCGGTGAGCTTCTTGCCCTGAAATTCACCTGTGAGAGTGCGCATGAAGGAGACGATCAAGGCGCGATCGTTTTCTGGGACTTCCATACCTGACAGATAGACACCCATGATGCGCACGGCTTCGTCAAGCGTGGTGACGGTGCCGTCGTGCAGGTAGGGAGCGGTCAGTTCGATGTTGCGCAGATTCGGCACCTTGAAGCGGTGCAGATCTTCTGCCTTGCCTGTAAAGGCCTTGCGTCCTTCATCAGAACCAAGGGGATTGCCGCGCTGTGCAAAATAATCGGCCTTCAGATCCATGTATTCAAAGGATTGTCCACCCACGGACTTGCCAACGTGGCACGAGGCGCAACGGTAGCTCTTGAAGCGCTGATAGCCTTCGATTTCCTGTGCGTTCAGCGCGTTTTCCTTGCCCATGAGCCATTGGTCGAAACGGCTGTTTGGCGTGAGCAGGGTCTTTTCATATTCAGCAATGGCACCGGTGATGTTCTTGTCTGTCCAGCCGTCAGGGTACACAGCCTTGAAAGCGGCTGTGAAGGCGGTATCTTGTGCCAGTCTGCCTATGATTTCCTTCCAGTCCTTGCTTCCCATTTCAATGGGATTGAGGGGCGGGCCACCGGCTTGTTCCTGAAGGTCAGCGGCGCGACCGTTCCAGAACTGCTTGACGTTGAAGGCGGCGTTGAAGACAGTCGGCGCGTTGATGTCGCCAAACTGCTTGCGGATGCCTTCGGCAAAGCGGCTGTTGTCGGTGCCGCCCTTGTCAAGACCGTGACACGCAACGCAACCGAGTGTGCTGTCACCGGAAAGGCGCTTGTCGTTGAAGAGCTGTTCGCCAAGTGCGGCCTTTTTAGCGTCAAAAGGGATGGCCTTTGGCAGAGGCTGAAGCGGTTCATTGGCCTTGTCTGGAGCCGCAAGGTGCGTGGCGTAGTGGTTGGCACGAGCCGTCTTTACCCAACTGAGGATGGCTTTTTTGTCGGCGTCATTGAGCTTGCTACCCCAGTGAACAGCGGTAAATTTGGCTGGCGGCATGGTGTCATTGGTGATGACCCATTCCATCTTGGCAAGCGTTGTTTCGCTGATGGGGCTTGTCTTGGCAGCATCAATCAATTCCAGATTCAGATCCATAGCCCGCAGGCCGTCCTTGAAATCTTTTTCGATGATGTCCTTGATGCCGGGAATTTTTGCGTAGAACGGCAGGTCGTAGTCTTTGGAGTGACAAGCCATGCACTTGTCGAGCATGATCTGAGAAACCTGATTGAATTTGGCAAGAGGTGGCTGACCTACTGACACGGCTTCTTTGCTGAGCGACGTGCCAGCACCGAAAACGCTCGCAGCCAGCACACAACTGGCGAACAGAAGGCTGGTTCTCATGTTCATGGTTCTTCCTCGCGGTTGAAGTGAAAAACACCTATACTCGTGCGAAAGCAGTATACCGCGCTTGTGATACTCAGGTCAAGCAAGTAGTAGCGAGTCTTATTAAAGTTTTATAACACTCTTGTTTTCTTTATCAGAATCCAAAAAAAAAGGGAGCACGATGCTCCCCTTTATTGTCGTCAAGAGTCTTACGCCTGCACTCTGAGGGCTTCAGCCTGAGCGTGGGTGACAAGACCGTCCACAAATTCCTGAATTTCGCCTTCAAGGACTTTGTTCAGACTGTAGAGGGTCAGGTTGATGCGGTGGTCGGTGACGCGACCTTGCGGGAAGTTGTAGGTACGGATGCGCTCGGAGCGATCCCCGGAACCGACGATAGCCCGCCGCACATCGGCCTGTTCGGCATTGAGGCGATCCTGTTCAGCCTGTAACAAGCGAGAGTAGAGCACCTTCAGCGCCTTGGCCTTGTTCTTGTGCTGCGATTTTTCATCCTGACAGGTGACGACAATCCCGGTGGGGAGGTGGGTCACGCGCACAGCAGAGTCGGTGGTGTTGACGCTCTGTCCGCCGGGGCCAGAGGAACGGAACACGTCAAAGCGCAGTTCTTCCGGCTTGATGTCAAAATCAAGTTCCTCAGCTTCAGGCATGACCGCAACGGTGGCGGCGGAGGTGTGGATACGCCCCTGCGATTCTGTAGCCGGGACACGCTGTACCCGGTGGGTGCCGGATTCAAACTTGAGGCGGCTGTACACCTTGTCACCCGCGATGAGCGCGATGATTTCCTTGTAGCCGCCGGTATCTGAATCGCTTTCGCTCATGATTTCGACTTTCCAGCCCATCTTTTCAGCGTAGCGGCAGTACATACGGAAAAGATCAGCGGCAAAGAGTGCCGCTTCTTCGCCGCCTGTTCCTGCGCGTATTTCAAGCAGGATGTTTTTTTCGTCCAGCGGGTCAGTGGGCAGGAGGAGCACTTTCAGATCGTGTTCAAGTTCCGGGATGCGCTCTTCATTGGCCTTGATTTCTTCCTGCGCCATTTCCCGGATTTCAGGGTCGGCATCGTTTGCGAGTTCCTTGTTGTCAACAAGGGTCTGCTGCGCCGTCCGATACAGACGGAAAATGTCCACGACAGGCTCAAGATCCGAGTGCGCCTTGGTGAGCTTGCGGTAGCGTTCCTGATCGTTGAAGATGCCGGGTTCGGCAAGTTCTTGTTCAAGTTCGAGGTATTTTCGTTCCAGACTTTCAAGTTTGGCGAACATCAATCACTCCGATTGGCAGTAAAGGGGGAACTCAAGGCGGGGCGGATTTTTTCCAATAGCACCGGCAAGAGCAGCCACAGCAACTTCGACCTGTTCTTTTTCCGGTTCCCATGTCGTGAGCAATTGCAGGAACATACCCGGAGCGCGCAGGACACGCCCCCAGAGGGAATCGCCCACTCGTGCGGCGTACCGGATGATTTCATAGGCCAGCGCACTGATGGGAACCATGAGCGCGAGCTTGAAGAGAATCGTTGCCGTGTGCTTGGCAACAACGCTTTCCGGCGTCCAGAACACAAGCAGGAGCGGCACGAGCACCGTGTGCAGGACAATGGCGATAGACAGAACAAACAACAGAAACGTCGTGCCGCAACGCGGGTGCAACCGACTGTAGGGCAAAGCACTGCCTGCTGTCACTTCTTCGCCCGCTTCAAACGCATGGATCACCTTGTGCTCGGCACCGTGGTAGCGAAACACCCGGCGGATGTCAGGCAAAAGCGAGATGGCAAGGATGTACCCGATAAAAATGATAAATTTGAACAGTCCGTCCCAGAGATGGAAGGTGAACCCCTCAACATCTCCGCCAAGCCCTGCCCACTTCATGCCAAGAGAAAGCAGGTGTGGCACCACGACAAACAGCCCCACTGCCATGAGCAGAGAGACAATCATGGTCAGTGCCAGATGCCAGCCCTTGATTTCGCTGTCGCCATCAGCACCCTCTGTGCTCCATGCCGCAGAACGGTTGAGCGCCTTGATGCCGTTGACAAGGGTTTCGATGAGGGTCGGAAAGCCGCGCAAAAAAGGTTTTCTGAGCAACCAGTTGTTGGTGAGGCTAAACCACGGACGGGTTTCGACGTTGATGGTGCCGTCTGGCATACGCACAGCCAGCGCGTAGGTATCGCCGTTGCGCATCATGACGCCTTCCATGACAGCCTGCCCGCCCACAAGAGGCGTCTCGGACATGAGGAGGTGGGGCAGCAAACGAGACGCGCTTAGGGAAAGTCGCGTTGACATGGGAGAATCCTTGCACCGAACACTTGTGCCACCCTTTTTTGGAGCGTATCCGCAAAGGGGTGGCACACAGCGTACCGGGATGGAACTACTTGTTGAGATTGGCGTACTTTTTGCGGAAGCGGTCGATACGACCAGCCGTGTCGAGGAAGCGCTGCTTGCCGGTGAAGAACGGATGGCAAGCGGAGCAGATTTCAACATGTACGGTTTCTCCCTTTGTGGAGAGAGCTTCCACCTGAAAGCCACAGGCACAGGTGATCTTGGACTTGTACACTTTCGGATGAATCTTGTCTTTCATGATCAAGCTCCTAATAAAGTCGTGACCCAGTTATATAGACCCGATTTTTTCGTTTGGCAAGTGTTTATGCGGGCGTGCAGGGGGGTGAAGAGGAAAAAAAAGAAGGGAGCGAACTCCCTTCTTTTCTACCCGGAAAACACATCTGTCGCAGGAACCATTCTTGCCGTGCGCCGGAATCCGGCGCTTTTGGGAAAAATCTTCCCAAAAGAGTTTCTCGCAGAGCGCGAGGTGTGGGCGTGTTTCAAAAGCAATCTGCTCTAGTCCAGTCCTTCCAGCAACTTCATGGCTCGTGTGTAATCAAGCCCCGAATGGGCGGAAAGCGCGTTCACTCGTTGCGAGGACAAGGTGTTTTGCAGGCCGCTCATGAGGGTGGCGGCGTCGGTGTCAGAAAGTTGCGCGGACAAGTTGGTGCTCACCGTGGCGGTATCTGCCGAAGGGGTGACGGTGGGTGCGGTTTCGTGTTGGCGAGTGCGCAGTTGTTCCATGACGCCTGTGAACGAATTGTGTGTATTCAGACCTGAAATGGACAGTGGCATGACAAACTCCTTACCCTTGCAGGGAAAAATCTAGCGTTACCCGTGAGCCTTACCTTACCCGCCGATGAGCTTCATCGCCATTTGCGGCAGTGAGTTGGCTTGTGAGAGCATGGCGACGGCGGACTGTGTGAGGATCTGGTTGCGGACAAATTCTGTCATTTCCGTAGCCACGTCCACGTCTGAAATCCGTGATTCTGAAGCCTGCATGTTTTCGGCCTGTGTACTCAGGTTGGTGATGGTGTTTTCCAGCCTGTTTTGCATCGCACCGATGTGGGCGCGGATGTTGTCCTTCTTGATGATGGCCTTGTCGAGAGCGCCAAGTGCGCGCTGGGCGGCTTCTTGTGTCTGGATGTTGTTGCCGTCCATGCTCCGCATTCCAGCGGAATCAGAAGCGGCCTTTTGCACGGTCTTGCCAAAGACATCCTGTATGGATTCGTAAGGCGAACCTTCACGAGCGTAGCCCCGAACAGGCGGAGGGGCAACAGTAA
>JAVVPW010000137.1:0-5108 GCA_036655575.1 Bilophila sp. | reverse complement strand
TTTCAGGATCATATCCATTGGTGATTTTGGGGCCACGCGCATAGACCATAGCCAGAAGTGGCATTCCCCATGCGTCCGCGCTTTCTGCTACCCGGCCACAATCGGCAAGCATCTCACGCTCGTTGTCGTCACCAAGATTCACATGCACAGAAACCGCGTCCGCACCCAGTCGAATGGCTTCTTCCACCGTTGCAACAAGCGTCTTGCTGTTGGGAAATGCAGACAAGGACGTGGACGCAGACAGATGTACAATGAGTCCTACATCCTTGCCAGACGTGCGCAGACCGCAACGCGCCAGACCTTTGTGCATCAATACAGCATCAACCCCAGCGTTCGCCAGTTCTGTGACTGTTTCGCGCATGTCGATGATGCCCTCAAGAGGGCCAACAGTCAGACCATGATCCATAGGAACGATGATTGCACGTTCTGTTTCACGATTGAAAATACGTTGTAGACGAATCTTTTTACCAATATGCATTGGAATATCCTTTTTGGTTCACACAAGAAACGCGAGACACCTTCCGCAGACCACACAAAAAAAGGCTGCGGATAAACCCGCAGCCTCGAATGTCTGAAAGAAAAGCGAACAGCTACTCAGACACCTTTACCGCAGGCGCGACCAAAGAAACTAAAGAAGCCCAAAAACTGGCTGCTTTCAGTCGGTGCGAACAATGCGGTGGCGGTGGTGTCTCTCATACTGTCCTCGTAAGGTGTTGCAGGAATCTATCCCCGCCCAACAAACCCTGTCAAGCAAAAAAAAGGTGTCGTCTGAACTTTTTTGCGCGTTCAGACGACACAAGAACAATCCCAGACGCGGTGCAACGGCGTACTAGACATAATCTCCACGGTTAAACTTGAACTTTTCCGTAGCTGTCATGATTTCAAGTTCGTTGACCACAGATTCAAGACCGGGGTTGTTCTTTGACAGTCCGGGAAGGGCACCCCGCAGGGCTTGCAACTGGCTGTCCATACCACTTAAAGCCGTCCATGCCGTGCGTGAAGACGCACCCTTGGCAAGGTTCCCAGCGTAGCTGTCCCATGAATCCAGAAGGCCTGAAGCCTGCCCCGTCAAGGCGTCCAGAAGATTGGCATCTTCTGTATCTTCAGCTTGTTCTGTTCCATTCAAGGTATTCACAAACAGCGCAGGATCAATGCTTCCGGCGCGGACTCCGGGAGCTGTCATGAGCGTTGCCGCTTGATCCGGGCGCCCTATTTCCTGCGAAAACAGCGCCGCAAAACCCTCGCCGCCAGACACGGATGCAGGCTTCTGGGGCTGCGGTTCCAGTCTCTTCAATGCTTCGAGGTAGTCGGTACGGATGTTCATATCGCCTCCAGAATTTGGCGTTTGCTTGAGATATGCAAAAAGCCTTCCAACAGCTCTACACGCCCAGAGTGTTTCTATCCTGCCGAAATCATAAAAGCAAGTGTAAAGCATCAACGGCAGCATTTGCCGCCTCTAGGGCTTTGCAACCCGGTTCCCCTTGTGTCAAGGACAAAACTTCCCGTCTAGCGCAGATGAACACTGCCGCGCTTCGCGTCAGCAGAGCATTTTCAGCGTGAAAACGCTCTAAGAGGCTTGTCTCAGCGTAAGGAATACTCTATAGTAAGGCCATGTACAGAAGGCTATCCCTGTACGCACCAACGACTCTTTACCGGGAGGAACGATATGCCCGCCTTGAAGAAGATTTTGTGTGCTCTAGATCTTTCTGACCAGAGCGAGACTGTGGCGGAATACGCCGTCATGCTTGCAAAGTTGTCCGGCGCCAGCATTGTAGCCGTATACGCGGCTCCGACCCTTACCCAGTACACCGGATTCCATGTTCCACCCAATACCATTGACAATTTTGTCGGGGAAATCGTTACCGGCGCCGAGCGCTCCATGCTGGATTTTGTCGCTGAAAACTTTGTCGGCGTTGACGCACGCGGCATGGTTGTTGTCGGCTACGCGGCTGAAGAGATTCTCGCGCTTGCCGAAAGCGAACAGGCCGATATGATTGTCATGGGTACCCGTGGACGCAAGGGCATTGACCTCATTCTCTTCGGCTCTGTCGCCGAAAAGGTCGTCAAGAACGCCACCTGCCCCGTCCTCACCATCCGTCCTACAGATGACGATTAAAACACGTTGGGGGAAGTGAAAGAACAGGCTCCCTGCTCTCACTTCCCCCTAACCGCTTAAAACCCTTCTCCAAAACGTCCCCTTCTCCCAAAAAATGCCTCAAGCAAAAAAACGTTGCTCTAGGCTATCCCCTTCTTTGTGGTCAAAGCCAGCGCCATGCGTTTTTCGCTTTCCATACGCTGGCGGGCTGCGGCCTGGATCTGAGGGGAAGACGAGCCAAATTTATTTGCACGCAACGAATACACTTCATTGATGATCTGCTTTTCCTGCCGTTGTTGTGACGCGCCAGACCCCAGACCGACCCCTTCGGCGGCCTGCGCAAAAATCGACGCGGCACCACTTGGGCCGTGCTGTACGGCGGTGCTGTACAACACTTCCTTCATCGCAGGCGAAAACGATTTGGTGTCGTACCCAATCCGCCGAACCGCATTCAGAGCTGGTTCATAATGACTCTGAAGGATGAAACGCTCCTGCAAATCCTCGAATCGCTCTGGCTGTTCCGTGGCTATGTTTTTCCAGACTTCCGGCATGGCACCCTTGCGACTGCCCGTGTTGGCAGGGCCTGCCGCTGTCAGACGTTGTGCAAGCTCCGGCGCTTCTTCTTGCAAAAACGACACAAAGCCCGCCATACTGCCCGGACGCGACGCGATCTGGTATTTTCCGTAGGATGTGCCACCCGTGCGGTCGTACCCGATAGCCGCAATGCCCTCACTTCCAGATTCGTACTGCGCTGCCAGCGCCCCCAGTCCTTCGCTATCCTGCCGTGAAACATGCGTTTTTCTCGTGGACGCAACAGCCTCTGATTGCCGTGGGCGATTCCGGTTCAAGGCTATATTGTGTACAGCCTCGTTGCGCTGCTGTCTGACATCAATAGGAATGCCGCGTGTCCGATCTGGAAGCGCGATGCCCTGAAGAGCTGTCTGCGCACGGCGCGTCTGCTCAGAGGCTGAAGGCTGCGCTATCCGGTCAACGTGACCAGAAACCGCCACCAGCGAAGGCACGTTTTTTTGCGCAGTCGGGTCAGACGGCGGAGCGAGGGATGGCGCTGTCGGCGTGGCAAGCGTTTGCCCGTTCGCCGGGGTTTCGGGCAGAAGCAAGGTTGAAGACAACAATGTGCGCATGGCCGAAAGCCCCTGCGGCTTGTACACGCCCCCGTTTGAGGGATCGCTGTCCATCAATTTGGTCAGGGCATCAAGAGCCTGTTTTTTCACCTGATCTGTACATTCCGGCTGCTGTCCCGCGTTCTTTTGGGCTGTTGCCGTTGGCTCAGAGGGTGCAGAGGCTTGCGGCGGAGGCGCCATCGTACCGCGCACTTCGAGCATTTCGGCAAAATTGGCGTCAGTTTTTCGACTGGAACGCGGGGGTGACGACAACACAGGCTCCTTCTGTGCCAATCCCCTTACAAACAAGGGTTTGCTCGTGGTCATCTGTAACCTCCTGCCTTCCGGGATAGCCCGTTTCATCAGAAAAATGTCAAGCCAACCTAAGAAATGGCGCGTATACTCAAAGCAAGCAAAAAGTATGCCTTCCTACTGCAATATACGGATTCGGGAAAAATCTGCCAGCAGGCGACGTTCCAGCACGCAGACCCGAAGGAGCAACAGCACCGCTGCAAGCGAAAGCCCCACAATAAAGGCAATCCAGAATCCCTGCGGCCCCATTGCTTCGCCAAAGAAGGTTGTTCTGCCCAGCAACCATCCCAGCGGCAAGGCCACGATCCAGTAGGAAACCAGTGTGATACATAAAATCGCCCGCGTGTCATTGTAGCCACGCAAAATCCCCACACTCACCACCTGCACGGCGTCTGTAAGCTGGTAGGTGGCGGCAAAAATCAGGAGATTTGAGGCCAGCGCCAGCACCACAGGATCGTTGTTGTACACGGCGGCGATCTGGTCGCGCAAAAAAATCGTCAACAACGCGGTACACGCGGCAGCAAGCAACGCCAAAGCCAGCGACGTGCGGCAGGCCATGCGCACACTTTCTGTCGCTTTTTTCCCAAGTCCGTAGCCGGTTCGAATGGTGGCAGACATGCCGATGGAAAGCGGCACCATGAACACCAAGGAGCTGAAATTCAAGGCAACCTGATGCCCCGCAACCATGATTGCCCCAAGCGGCGCGATGAGCAGCGCCACTGCCGCAAACAGCGTCACCTCAAACAACATCGCCAGTGCGCCGGGCAAACCAATGGAGGTGAGGCTGCGCAAGGTGGGAAGTGCCGGCCATTCCCATGAACGAAAGGCAATGAAGGCACGGAGTTCCGGCTTTCTAAAGGCATACAGCAGCATGATGAAAAACATGACCCAATAGACAATGGCGGTTGCAACGCCGGTTCCAGGCCCTCCAAGGGCGGGCAATCCCAGCTTGCCGAAAATAAACACATAGTTGCACGGAATATTGACCATCAGTCCCAAAAATCCAGCGATCATGGCGGGCCGCATGAGCGCCATGCCTTCCATAACACAGCGCAAGGCCACAAAAAACAGGTACGCAGGGCCGCCCCACAGGATAGCTCGTAAATATTGCCCTGTCAGCATGGAAAGATGTGGTTCAACGCCCATGTCTTCCAGATGAAAGGACACCAGATACACAAGGTACATGAGCGGTAGAGAAAGAGCGAGGGCAAGCCACAGCCCCTGACGCATGATGTGCCCGACTTTCTCCGCCGAGCCAGCACCGCGCAAATGTGCGACTGAAGGGGTGATGGATAACAGAACGCCCTGCCCAAACAAAATCAGCGGCATCCAGAGCGAACCCGCCAGCGCCACCGCCGCCATGTCCACAGCCCCAACTCTGCCTGTCATGACCATATCCACAAAACCCATTGAAACCATAGCAAGTTGTGCCAGAAGTGCTGGAACAGCAAGACCGATCTGGGCGCGAATCTCAGTCAGATACGCCTGACGCCGTGTGGACATAGTGGATTCCCAAGGTGGTAAAAAGTCGTGGGGAAAGTGTCCCTTTCCCTCCCCACGGAGCGGGGGTCGCAGAACAT
>JAVVPW010000136.1:0-5115 GCA_036655575.1 Bilophila sp. | reverse complement strand
CGTGTTTCAAAAGCATCATTCTGGGGAAAAACGTCGTTTTCCCCAGAATCCACGCCGCGTTGCGGCGGCTGCCGCGCTTGCGTCAGCAGAGCATTTTCAATCTGAAAACGCTTTAACAAAACGAGAACAGCATACCTTTGAAAGCAGAATACCTTTGAGAATTGCACTTCTCAAAGGTATTCTGCTCTAAAGAGTATTCTGCTCTAAAAGGCTCTGCTGATCTGCTCTAGATACGGATGCTG
Source organism: Bilophila sp. (assembly GCA_036655575.1). Taxonomy (GTDB): domain Bacteria; phylum Desulfobacterota; class Desulfovibrionia; order Desulfovibrionales; family Desulfovibrionaceae; genus Bilophila. Next base: position 4,873 of record JAVVPW010000136.1, on the reverse strand, counting down.
TTTCTGATGTCTTCAAGTCTGTTTTTGGCAAACAGGACATAGGAAATAATCAGTTCCCCAGAATTGACCTTGGATGTGATGTAAAGCGGATCATAGGTACAGATAAGATCCATGTAGCGCAGCGCTGAAGCCATGTTGTCTGCATTGTTCTTATCGCTGATTTCAGGATAGAGCTTATACAGTGCGTTGACAAAATCGCGCACAACAAGGACAATGCCCTGCACTTCATAAATTCTATTGTCCAGTGTATAGAAGGAGAGATCTTGCGTATTCTGCAACAGTCCTAATGCGTATCCCAGCATGTTCTCACCGACTACAAGATCAAAAGAAGCGTACAAATCGTCTGTTCTGCAATTGTAGACTCCTTTACCTGTGTCCAGAGACGCCTTGTACTGCTCAACCAACTTCAATCCCTTGGCGTAGGAACCTTCCGCTGAAGGAAACATGAAGCTACGCGGATTGATAGCAAAGTTGTTGAGCCGAGCGGTGTAGAGAAAATCACTCTCTCGGTCATTCATGCCCAGCTTGGCAATGTGCATGGAATACAGATCCATCAGCACTTTTGTGGCGTGATAGACACCATACTGCCGATACGCCCGGTTATCCAGAAGAAAACGGTTAAAAACAAGGTCGTTGGCGCTCCACCCGAATGTGGAATCCAGTTCGCGGCGCATCTGATTGGTGATGGCGTCTACAAGCACCTTGCCCTTGCCGGGTTCGTCGAGCTTTTCAGGGGATTCAATCTTTACAGCCGCAGGGAAGACCGTTTTGTCAATCAGTCCGTAGCCTTGTTGCGCACCCCATGCCAGCAGTAGCAAACCAAAAAAAAGACACACCTGAACCAGCAGCGTCTTGCCCACAAGTTTACTTTTTTCAAGCAACCCAAATTCAAAAGGAATTTTCATGCACGCTCCAGCGTTTTAAACGTGAATATGAGGTTATAAAGCTCTTGATGGTCTGCGGGCTTTGAGCGCGTCGAGCAGAGCAACGGTGACCCGCAACCCACCCTTGCCTCTGCCGAGCTGCACACCTGCTTTGGTTGTGCCATGGTAATCTGAACCGCCGCTGAGTCCCAACCCGTACCGCGCCGCGAGATCCACGCAAAAACGCTCGTCTTTGGCTGCATGTTCGCTGTGATAGGCTTCTATGGCACTCAGCCCTGCTTCCTTCAGACGCGGGATGATGGTATCAAACCACGCCGGCGGACAGCGGATCAGCATGGGATGCGCAAAACTCACCACGCCCCCCAGATTCGCCAGTACGCGGACGCCTTCCTCAGGATCTAGTGTGATACGAGGCACATAGGCCGCGCCTCTGGCACCAAGAAAAAGATCAAACGCCTGTCGAAATGTCCCGACATACCCTTTAGCCAACAGCACAGCGGCGATATGGGGGCGCCCCACAGACTCGCCATGAGCTTCTTCAAGCACCTCGTCATAGGTAAGAAACAGGCCGAGGGTGTTGAGCTTTGCCACGATCAGACGGTTGCGTGTCTCGCGGCGTTCGCGCAGACCAGCCAGCACTTCTTCCAGTTGTGACGCATCCTTAGGCAACCATAGCCCCAGCAGATGCACCTCTCCGTAGTCACTCTGCACACTCAGTTCACACCCCCGGATGACGTCTATACCAAACGCTTCCCCAGCGGCCTCGGCTTCAGCCAGACCGGAAAGCGTGTCGTGATCCGTGATCGCTACGGCTGCCAAACCCGCAGTCGCGGCCTTGCGCACCAGTTCACGCGGGCTGTCCGTCCCGTCCGAGGCCGTTGTGTGCGTGTGTAAATCAACAAATCGGGGTTGCATTCTGTTCCTGCTTCGTTTTTAATGCGGCATCCAGTGGACACCCTTGGAACCTGCCTCATTCATACCTAAAAATCAAGGAGATATCATGACTCTGAACCCGGAATTGCTCGATATTCTGGCCTGTCCCGTCTGCCGGGGCGCGGTGGAACCCATTGACAATGAATCAGGACTCGAATGCACTGCTTGCGCACTGGTTTTTCCCGTGCAAGACAGCATCCCCATCATGCTCAAAGAAGAAGCCATATCCAAAGACGATTGGGATCGCGGTCAACGCAAGGCCTAAAGGGAAACGTAGGGGGGAGAGGGAGGCCGACTTTAGCAGGCTTCCCTCTCCCCTGTCTCTGAGACGTTTGTTTTGTTGGCGTTCTGCACTGTCTAGAGCCTGTTACCCCTGTTACCCTTGAAACAGAGCCTTTCTTTGCTGTCAGTCACTCTCAAGAGGCAGGTCTTTCACAGACATACTGCCAAGAAACGCACCGAGGTAGCGCGAGTTGAGCGACTTGATGTACGGCGGTTGCCCGACTGTTGGCCCAGTGTAGGCAAACTGGACGGCAAAGACCTTGGCTGCACGAGCCTGAAACGCTTGCACTTCCTGATTGTACAGCGGGATTTCTGTCGAACTGCCCAGCGTAGCGGCAAGGGTTGCGCTCAACGGTTCGCGGTATTCAAGGATGATCTTGACCTGATCGAACTGCATCCGACACGCAAAGCGCTGGGCAATCCAGTTGAGCTTGCCACGCGCTCCTTCATCGGCGGCAAAGAGCGGCGCAAAGGGATCTTTAGCACCGTTGATGCGGTGTACAGAGCCGGCAAACGCTTCTCCACCAAAGGCGACATTCGACGAAACCGGACGATCCGGCGAACTGAAGGTCAACGGATCCCACGTCCACTTGTTGTTCGGCGTGACGCTCAAAACCGAAAGAGCCAGCGGGGAAGCCGCGTTGGTGCCGTAGACCGCCACGAGCGTATCCGGGAACTGGTAGCCCCGATCCGTATACAAATACGGCGCTATTTGCCCGGATGCCAACAACGGCATGTCCACTGTGACGCTCAAAGGGGGCTGTGCTGGGGAAACCAGCGTGGAACCCTCAAATCCCCGCCGCAACGGTGTGCAGGCAACCAACGCAAGCACCAGCAAAAAACTCATGAGGCGCATCGTTTTCATGACTTTTCCTCCACATGCCGCAACCTTCTAACAAAAGGCTCGGCACGATAACACAGGATAGAAACAGGATAAACGGAAGATCTCCGTGGTGTGGAGTATCGAACTTTTGCCCTGAGAGGTCAACTGCCCGCACTTCCTTCCTGCCCCTTCCTGCCCCCTCCTGCCCTTTTCCAGATTCGCAAAAACGCTCCTGTTCGCGTCAAAAATTTCCAAAAAGGCCGTGTTTAGCCCCGCGCACAGCCCTTTTTACTACTGATTCTCATTTAGAATAAAAAGTGCAAAAAAATTCATCGCAAGCCCGTAACCACGGCAACGGCCTTGATGCCGAGGCCTTCGCCAGTGAAGCCGAGGCCTTCTTCTGTCGTGGCCTTGAGGTTTACAGCGGTGGTTTCCAGTCCCAGCAACGCCGCCACAGACGTGCGGATCTTCTCGCGGTGCGGGTTTATTTTGGGAATCTGCGCGATGATGGTCAAATCCACATGGGTGATCCGCATGGTGGATCGCACCAGCGCAAGCACGTTTTCAAGCAACATAGCGGAAGAGCTGTTCTCATAGGCCGGGTCAGTGTCTGGGAAATGTTGCCCGATGTCTCCGGCTCCCACGCAACCGAGCAAGGCATCCATGAGCGCGTGCAACAAAACATCACCATCAGAATGCGCGAGCACGGCAGGACTCTCAGGGATCAGTACGTTCCCAAGCCGCATGGGGCGCGCGTTTGCTGCTGGCTCCTGTGCGTAGCGGTGTACGTCGTAGCCGTAGCCCACGCACGGCACCCTTTCGTCAATGGTGTCGAGCATCTCCAGATCCTTTGGGGTAGTGATCTTGCGGTTTTCGGGTAGCCGCAGCGTTCCAGAACACTGGCGTCGTCCGTCACTGTCCAGCTCTCACGCTCGGCAACGGCGTGTGCCTGCAAAAGGACAGTCAGATCAAAGCCTTGCGGCGTCTGCACCGCCACCAGCGTGTTTCTGTCCGGGGTTGCTGTCACCACGTCTTGCTGTACCGTCTTGATAGTATCGGTCACAGGCACACCGGGCACAACGCCAGGCGCCTTGTGCAAACGCTCCAGCACTCTGTTGACCAGTGCGGATGAGGCAAACGGTCGCGCTGCATCGTGGATCAATACCTGTGTACAGGTATCGGGCAACGCAGCAAGGCCTTTGCGTACCGAATCCTGCCGCAACGCGCCACCGCCAACCGCTTTCCACGGCAGTTTTACGTCACCGTGCTGCATCAAAGCGGTGATCCGCGCCTGTTCTGCATCCACGCAATCCGCAGGGAACACAAACACCAGTCCATCAACCGCACAGCGCGCAAACAACAACGCCGACTGCCAGTACAACGGTGCCCCCCGCCAGTCAAGAAACTGCTTAGGAAGCCCCCCCGTAGCGTTTGCCAGCCGCGAACCACTCCCTCCGGCGAGAATCACTGTCCAGATCGTACCACCGTGCCTCCCCATGGCTCACCGCTTCCGTCCGGTGCCGTCAACGCCGTAGCGCAGATCGAGACTGCGGTTGTCTCCGGGCTTCAGAAAATAGCCGTCGCGGGTACGCTGCGGCGTGCCAAGGGAAAGCAAGGTTGTCACCGTGACGAAACGGTAACCCTGAGCGGTCAGCGCTGCAACCACCCGTCGCAGGAGTTGCGCCGAGCCTTTGGGCACAAGATTGGCGTGAAAAAGCAGAATCGAACCCGGACGCACCGCGTTGACCACAGCTTTTTCTGTGCCCGGCACCGCGTTGTCTGTTGCAGACTCTGCAACCACATCCCACTGAATCACCTGTAAGCCCGCGCCAGCCAACCAGATCAGCGCCTGATCCGAAGCCCGTCCGTAGGGCAAGCGACACAGCGTGATGGCTTCTGGAATCGCAGGGGCGTCGAAACCAGCCGTCTGAATCCTGCGCAACAGCGTTTC
>JAVVPW010000135.1:0-5160 GCA_036655575.1 Bilophila sp. | reverse complement strand
CTGCAAAGGATTCTTGGCATTGAGGGGCAGAGCGATGGGGTGCAGTCCCATGCTTTCGGCTTTGGCGAAGGTTTCGGTATCCTTCAGCGCAACCACAGTCGTCTGGTGTCCGGCGGCGTTGAGCAACTGGGAGAGCTTGAGTCCATACCATGCGGTGGCGTTGAACCAGCGCACGTTGACGACCTGAATGGTACGAAGAGAAGAACCCATGCGGCGTATATCCGTTGGTGTGGAAGGACAGCACGGGTGTAGCACAGACAGACTGGAGGAACAAGGTGCGCTTTTCCAGTCTGGCTGTGCCTTGTTTGACGTTACATCTTGGTGATGTAGGCGGCGAGGTCAAGCAGTTGCGCGTCCGTCATGGGCTGAAGGACTTTTTGCATCCCGATGATTTTGGGAGCGCTGAAGGTACCGGACTGATAGGTTTTCATCTTGGTCATCAGTTTTTGTACGGGCAATCCAGCGATGCCGTTGCCACTCAGCGTGTGGCAGGGCACACACGAATCGTACAGCGTTGCGCCAACACCGGGGTTGCCACCATCAGGCCACGTTTGCGCCTCGCTGGTTGCGACAAGGATGAACAGCGACAGAGCCACTAAACCAAGGCCTTTCAATGAAGTGTGCATGATCGTCTCCTTGAAGAAAAAGGATTTTGTACACGCTACGCCTCACACAACGGCGATCAATGAGTATCACTGGTCGGCGGCTTCTTTTTGCAAGCGGGACAGCAACTCATGCATGTTGGCGACTTTTGTAACGCGCCACGAGTCGGAAACAGGTTCGAGGTGGAGCTTTACACGGTAATCGCGGTCGTTGCCAAAGTCGTGGATGGTGACAGGCACGGTCACGCCGCTTGCGTCGCGCACACTTTTCCCTGTCACTTTCAGTACCTTGCGTCCGGTCGAGGCGTCGCCAAGGAGTGGCGCGAGCAGACCTTTGGGGGTTGCGCCTTGCGTGTGCTTTCCGGCAAACATCCCGGAACTGACACCGTAGCGGGCGAATGTCCCGACTTCTTGCATCAGCAAATGCTTGATCTGTTTTGCCATTTCTGGATTTTGTACCGAAGCCACCATCAGCGCCAGCATGGGCGGCAGGCTGGATGTGTCCACGTTCCCGGATTTTTGCAACTTCGTGACAAGTGCCGTCGAACCCTGATCGAGCAAGCTGTTGATGTCCACACACTGCTCAAAAAGCGGCAGGTCACTGCTGTCAATGGCCTGTTGCACGGTCGCTAGCGTGGTTTCCGGGGTCTCGCGGGCGAGAGACGCGCTTGGGAGCACCAGCGCCAGCCCCACAAACAGCAGGACAACGCGGCAAACGGTCTTTGTACGGTTGAAGAAAAGATTCATGGGGCAACAGTTCCTATAGGTGAAGACGGGTGTTTTTCGCCAGCCTGAGCGGGCGGCGCCATTGGAAGTCGGACAGAAGGGACACTGTGCGCTGGTGCGACCGGAGGCTGTCGTGTTGGCATCGCAGACGGTGCCACGGGCACTGCGGGTGTCACGGACACTGCGGGTGCGGGTGCGGCAGTCGAGGTCTGACCTTGCACGGCGGGCACTGGCGGTGGAGGGTTTTTGAGGGCTTGATTCGCGGCCTCGAAATGTTGCGCCAGATCCAGAAACAGAGTCGCGGCCTGAAGGGTAGCGTCCATTTTGTCGGGATGGGTGCGCACCCGGCGTTCAATCCATGAGGCAATGTAGAGGAGCGATTCATCGTCAAGACTGCGCGCTGCCGGATTCTTTTTGACAAGCTGGGCAAAGGCTTCACGGTGTTGCTCGCGGGCGATCACCGCTTGCCGATAGGTCTGACTGGCGGCCTCCATGCGCTGACGAAGCGCGGCGGTGTTTTTTCCTTGTGCTCTGGCCTCATCATGCGCAAAGACCAGTTCAGAATACACAGCGTTGGTGTCAACAACTCGTTGCGCCGCCTGTTTCAGGTCGTTCATCTGCTGGGAAAAGTCGGGGAGTGCGGCGACACCTTGCAACGCGCCAGACATCCCGCGAAAGCGGCGGGCGTAGGCGGTGTAGAAATCTTCTTTCTGCACTGTAGTGAGGGCTTTGGGTTCGCCAAGCGTCCGGTTCACCGCTTCCATGAAGCGATCAATGTACAGGCGGTACAGCGCGTCAAGCATGGCAGGCGTATAGACATAGTCCAGCGCCGCACTCCGCCCAGCGGGCAGATCTTCGCCGATCCACGAGAGTCCTTTCATGCCCACGCCATAGCGAAGATTGGCGGCTTGCAGGCTTGCCGTAACCTGTCCCGCACGTCCTGTGGTCGTGGGGGTGTAGTGCTGCATCAGCCATGACGCCAGATCATCAATGAAGTCCACCCGTACCACGGCGTCATCCTTGCGTCCTGCGTCTGCGGGATGTTCGCCGGTTTTGGCCACAGCACCGCGCTCTGACGCGCCGCCTTCCTGAGGAGCGCCTTGTTCTGCAAGAGCTTTTTCGAGATCTTCCGGGGTTTCAATGGGGTGTGCTTTGGGCGGCGCACCGGGGATGGTGGTGCTTTCAGTCCCCGGAACTGGCGGCTGTCCGAGGAGTCTGTTCTTGAGTGCCGAGGTGATGCTCTGGACAGAAGAGGCCATGTCCTGAAGCGTAGAGGTGACGGTTTGTGTGACAGAACCCAATTCCTTGACGCGCTCGGTCATTTTTTCGCGTGATTCAGGGTCACGAGCCAGCCAGAACCAGCCCACAACGCCAGCCAGAAGCACGATGACAAGCAGAGCCAGCCAAGGCTTGCCTCGACCGGACTCGACGCTACTTTTTTCGTTGTTTTCATGGATGGTGTTGTTTGGCTTTATCATGCCAGTCTCCTGCGGGATTTCTGGGGGTGAAATCTGCACGGTCTGTTTGCGTGCGAACGTTCCAGTCTGGCAAGAGAATACACCCTTTTCCTTACGCTGTGAAGCGCTTCTCGTCAGCGTATCATGCCTCCGACAAGGGTATCATGTCTGAAAAGGATGCAGAATCAGAGGCCATGTCTTGACCTTGGAGCGAGCTGTCCTATTTCATGGAAAATACCACCTCTTACCTTTGGAGGACACCCATGTCTTGTTGCTCAACTACCAAAAAAGACAAGCAGTCACCGGACTGTATGGCTTCTAAAAGCACCCTCGTCACAACGCCTGAAGGCGAAGAGGTGCAAGTCAATTTCAACATGGGAACAGGGGAAGTCACCTACGGCAGTGCGTCTTGCTGTACGGACAAGGACGATGAAAAACCCACAACAAAAAGCTGTTGCTGCTCGAAAAAAGCCTGATGCAACCAGACACCCCCTGAGAAGGGCGGGGCGTCTGGTTGCAGAACAGGGGTTTTAGAGCCTTTTCATCTTGAAAAGTTCTAGAACCCCCTTGGCATGGCTCTACAAAATCTGCTTCAGGAACTGTTGCAGGCGGGGGTGTTCTGGTTCGCCAAAGAACTTGGGCGGAGGTGCGATTTCAAGAATCTGCCCCTGATCCATGAACACGATCCGATCCGCAACTTCACGGGCAAAGCCCATTTCGTGCGTGACCACAACCATGGTCATGCCTTCACGCGCCAGTTTCACCATAACATCAAGCACTTCACCAATCATTTCAGGGTCAAGAGCCGAAGTCGGTTCGTCAAACAGCATGATGTTGGGCTGCATGGCAAGAGCGCGGGCAATGGCGACACGCTGTTGTTGCCCCCCAGACAACATGCTGGGGTAGACATTGACCTTTTCAGACAAGCCTACTTTTTTGAGCAACTGAAGCGCGTGGGCTTCGGCATCGTGTTTCGAGAGCTTCCGCAGCCGCATGGGTGCCATGGTGAGGTTTTGCAGGACCGTCTTGTGCGGAAACAGATTGAAACTCTGAAAGACCATCCCCAGATCCTGACGGATTTTGTTGATGTTGTTTTCCGGGGCGTTGATGTCTTTCCCTTCAACGATGATATTCCCCTTGTCCACCACTTCCAGACGGTTGAGCGAACGCAAGAGCGTGGATTTGCCTGACCCGGACGGCCCGATAATCACCACCCGCTCCCCCGGATTGACCTCAAGGGTCACGTCGTGGAGGGCTGTCAACTGCCCGAAGAATTTCCAGACATTGCGAATGCTGATGATGGGAGACACACCCGCAGTGTACACCTCGGTGGTGTCGGTATCCATGGGGGTTTTACTTTCTGTCGCGGTCATAGTAGGCGAGCCTCCCTTCCATCGCGCTCACGCCTTTGGAGAGCAGCAGAGTGATGATAAGATACACAAGGGCGATGACCGTGTACGTCTCAAAGTAGTCGAACGTCTGCGAAGCAAATTCGCGTCCGCGCCGCAAAAGATCCGCTACAGCGATGATAGACACCAGCGAGGTGTCTTTGAGCATGGCGATACATTCATTGCCGATGGGCGGAAGAATGGTGCGCATGGCCTGCGGGAGTACCACCAGCAGCATGGTTTGTGTCTTGCTAAAGCCAAGCGATCGAGCGGCTTCGGTCTGCCCTGTAGAGACAGACAAGATGCCTGCACGAAACACTTCACCCATGTACGCGCCGTAGCAGAAACTGATGGCAATGACGGCGGAAACCGTGGGCGGCACCTGAATGATCCTGCCAAGCGCATAATAAATATAGAAAAGTTGCACCAGCAGCGGCACGCCACGAATGACTTCCACATAGGTGGAGGCCAGCAGATTGAGGAAAGGATTTTTTGAGAGACGCCCTAGCCCGGTGAGCAAACCGATGGGCAACGTACACAACAAAGACAGAATCGTGACCTCAAAGGTAACGATAAGTCCGTCAGGCAGGAATTTGAGGATTTCCAGATAGGGTTCTGGACGGGTGGCGCACAGCGTGATCAGTGTTCCGGCTGCCACACAGAAGGCAATTGTCCATGCATTGAGCAGGCGGTTTTCACGCGGATCAGGGATGGACGCGCCTTCGGTGACCTCAATGCGGATAGTGGGGACATTCTTCATCAACTCTTCCTTGATAGGTTGCGACACGGTTCGGCAGAGAATCCCTCTGCCGAACCGTTCCCGGAAAGGTTACAGCTATTCGCCAAGCCATTTGGCGATGATCTGCTTTTCGATGCCCTTGTCCTTAACAGCCTTGATGGCTTTATTGAGCTTTGCGATGGTGGCGGTGTCGGTCTTGCGCAACGCAAAGCCGTAGTGTTCCACTTCATCGGTCACAAAAGCAACCT
>JAVVPW010000134.1:0-5232 GCA_036655575.1 Bilophila sp. | reverse complement strand
GAGTAGAGGAACGTTGAGAATAGCCTTCTCAACGTTTGGATTCTGGGAAAACATCCTGTGGGGCACCCTTCGGGTCGGTTTTTCCCAGAATCCACGCTGCGTTGCGGCGCGTCGCTCTTACGCCGTAGAGTCTTTTTTGTAAAAAGGCTCTGGCGTGCTCTTTAGGGAAACGCTGATGTAATGCGACTTTTGCTGTCAAGAAACCATCTGATTTTTACCATGCTTGCGCATACGGGTAAATAATTCAAGTGGATCTCGCACCGCAAAAGGTCAACGTGCATCAGCGTTTTCTTGCTAAGGACACATCCTCGTCGAAGGAGCAAGACTCCTTTGGCTTTTCATGATCTGCCGTGCTGGCTCAAAAAGGAATGTTCATGGCAACAATTGCACTAGAAAATATTTCAAAAAGCTATGGCAAGCACGCGGTGCTGCAAGGGCTTTCACTCACGGTACAGGATGGCGAATGCTTTACACTGCTCGGCCCTTCTGGCTGTGGCAAGACGGTACTGTTGCGTTTGCTGGCTGGTTTTGAAGTGCCGGACGCTGGTACCGTCAGCATTGGAGACACCGTTGTAGCCGATGGGGCTAACGGCAGTGTTATCCCTCCCAACGAGCGGGGGCTTGGTGTCGTGTTTCAGGACTACGCCGTGTGGCCGCACAAGACGGTGTATGAAAACATCGCCTACCCTCTTCAGCTCGCCAACGTGGAAAAGGCAGAACTGCACCGCCGTGTCATGGAAATTGTACACATGGTGGGGCTTACGGATCTGGATCAACGAATGCCATCGCAGCTTTCCGGGGGGCAACAACAGCGTGTGGCACTGGCACGCGCACTGGTGGCTGAACCCGCCCTGTTGCTGCTGGACGAACCCTTGTGCAACCTTGACGCCAACCTCCGTGAGGAAATGCGTTTTGAAATCAAGGTACTGCAACGCACCTTTGGCATCACTATTTTGTATGTGACACACGATCAGGAAGTGGCGCTGGCTCTTTCAGATCGGGTGGCTATCATGGATGAAAGCGGCTCTATTCGGCAGATAGGCACTCCTGAAGAGGTGTTCGAGCACCCGGCGCACGATCACCAATGGGCACTGTGTGCTTGCAGACGGGCTGGTGGTGCCGTGGACTCGTGACGGCAAACTCCCCCCGGAAGGCACCCGCTGGAATGTGGGCTTTCGCCCCTCGGATGTACAGGTGCTTCCGCACGGACAGGGTATTCCTGCCACCGTGCGTCGAGCCAGCTTTCTTGGAGCTATGACCGAGTACCGCATTGAGCTGGGTGGGGAAGAAATCCGTACCGAAGTGGAAACGCTGCATATGCTCATGGCCGACACCATGTTCAAGGACGCTGATCCTTGTGGGCTGGCTTTTTATGACTTGCAATGGTTTTCCGCAGAAAGCGGCAAAAAGCAGGAGGAATGCGTATAAATGGCTATAAAACATAGAAGTTTCGGTGTACCAGAAGGTCTGCTTGCTCTGTCCATAGGCATCTTGGTGGTTGTCGTGGCAGTGCCTGTGCTGCTGATTCTCTACACCTCATTCTGGGTGGACGGGAGTCTGAACATCAGCGATGTCATGACCACACTTAAAGAACCAGACACCTACGAAGCCCTGCTCAACTCGCTGTTCATCGCTTCCGGGGTGTGCGTGATGAGCACCTTCATCGGCACCTTCTTCGCGTGGCTGGTCACACGCACTGACTTGCCGTGCAAGGGCTTCATGAAGACCATGTTCCTTGTGCCGTTCATGCTCCCCTCGTTTATCGGGGCGCTGGCGTGGAAGATGCTCCTTTCACCGCGTGCGGGCTACATCAATCGGTTCTTTATGGATAACTTTGATATTGGGCCGATCTTTGATATTTATAGCTACACCGGTATCATGATCGTTGAAACCATGTACCTGTTCCCCTTTGTGTTCATTCAGGTGTGCGGCGCGCTGGAACGTATGGACCCCACGCTTGAAGAATCCGCACGCATTTCAGGAGCAGATCTGTTCACCATCACCCGCAAGATCACTATCCCGCTGGTGGCGCCCTCCATTATGTCTGGCTCCTTGCTTATTGTGCTTTATTCCATGGCTCACTTTGGTACAGTGGCTGTACTTGGCATGGAAAACGGCATTTTTAACATCCCCACGCTCATCTATGAAAAAATTCACCAGAGTGCTGGCAGTTTTGCTTCTATTCGTGCGGGCACGGTGCTGGCTTCAGTATTGATTGTGTCAGCGGCCTGCATCATCTGGCTGCAAAACAGGGTACTGAGCAAGGGACGCTACCAGATCATTGCGGGCAAGAGTTTCCGTCCGCTGGAGATCAAGCTGCGCAAGATGCGTATCCCTCTGTTTCTCCTGTGTCTGGGGTACATTGCCTTCACCATTGTCTTGCCAACGGTGACGATCTTCCTTGTTGGAGGCCTCAAAACCTACGGCCTGCCCATGAATGCCGAAAACCTGAGTCTTGCCAACTACAGCTTTATTCTTTTTGACTGGCAACTCACGCGAGACGCTATCTGGAACAGCGTGACGCTGGGTCTTGCTGCGGCGCTTATCGCTATGTTCGCCGGGGTGATGATTTCCTACGTTATCGTAAAGATGCGGGTACGCGGCAAGGGTTTTCTGGAGTTTTTAGGCATGTTGCCCTTTTCCGTTCCCGGTTCGGTCATCGCTTTGGGGGTGATTCTGGCGTGGAGCGGCAAGTTTGGCATCAACCTCTACAACACCGTGTGGATCATTCTCGTGGCCTACATTGCCCGCTATATGGCCTTTTCACTGAAGGCCAACTCCGCCGCGCTGGAGCAGGTACACGATTCTCTGGTTGAAGCCGCCAGAGCCTGCGGTGCCAGCATGGGACAAAGCCTGCGTGGTTTTGCCGTTAGTACGACCCGGCATGTTTGCGGCGTTTTTTCTCATTTTCCTGCCTGCCATGCGCGAACTTACGGTCTCTATCATGCTTTACGGCCCTTCCACGCGCACCATTGGGGTAGCCATCTACACCCTCAATGAAGACGGTGAAACCGTACTTTCTGCGGCTCTGGCGGGTATTGCCCTCATCATCATCGTGCTTGGGCAGTCGGTTATCAAGTATTTCCAAACCCGCAAGGCGTGAGGTACCCATGTCCTACCTGCGTATTATTGACGTGACCAAGAAATTCGGTTCTGTGACCGCTGTCAACAAGTTGAATCTGGAAATCGACAAGGGCGAGTGTTTTTCCATGCTTGGGCCTTCCGGCTGTGGCAAAACCACAACGCTGCGCATGGTCGCGGGGTTTGAAGATCTTGACGATGGCGAGATTTATGTGGGCGACCGCCTGCTTTCTGCCAGACGCCACCATTTTTATCTTCCGCCGGAAAAGCGCGACTTTGGCATGGTTTTTCAGGCCTTTGCCGTGTGGCCGCACTTGAGTGTGTATGAAAATGTGGCCTTTCCTCTGCGTTTGCGCAAGCTGTCTTCCACAGAAATTGAAACCCGTACCCGTGATGCGCTTGAGCACACCAGCCTTCTTCATGTTGCCAACGACAGCCCGGAATCCCTTTCAGGAGGCGGCAAGCAGCGGGTGGCTCTTGCACGGGCGCTGGCTATCAACCCTGCCGTCATGCTTCTTGACGAGCCGCTGTCGAGTCTCGATCCGCATCTTCGTGAAGAAATGCGTTTTGAAATCAAGGATTTGCAACGGCATTACGGCTTCACCATTCTCTATGTGACGCACGACCAGAGTGAGGCTATGGCTCTTTCTGATCGCATCATGGTCATGGATCATGGGGTGGTGCAACAGATTGATACACCGATGAATGTGTACACCAACCCGATCAATAAGTTTGTGTTTGGCTTTATCGGACTTTCAAACTTTACGGATGTGGAGGCGGAAGGCGGCACAGCGCACATCAAGGGAAGCGATCAATCCTTGCCTCTGCCAGCGGAACTGGGAACCGGGGCTTTTTCCATGGCTACCCGTCCGTCAGAAATTGATTTTCTCTCTGAGGGCGGGGTGCGCGGGATTGTAGAACGGCGCACATACCTTGGAGAAATTGTGGACTACAGCATTCGTGTAGGTGAGCAGCTTCTTCGTGTTCAGAAAGGGCGCCGCTCCATCAGCCACACAGAAGGAGCAAACTGTTCCCTCGGCTTCGCACGTCCTTTCTGGTATTAGCGCCTTTTCAGAACGAGCCTTAAGGCTCTAAAGCGTCTCTCTCAGCAACTCTAGCCTGAAAAAAGCCTCCTCTCCGCGCAAGCAGAGGGGAGGCTTTTTTCATGTGGAGAAAAAAATAAAAGGACTAGTCAAGAGAGATAAAATATGCCATGGTATTGTGAACAAAATAACGATACACATTTTCAGACACCGTAACGAGGAGTATCCCATGCAAATGATGAATCGTCGTGCGTTGCTCGGTGGCCTTGGCGGCCTGGTTGTTGGCGGCTCAGTGGCGGGTCTTGTGGGTTCTTTTGCTCACGCAGCAGAAGCCCCTAAGGGGAACGTTCCGAAAACCGATCCCTCCAAGGCAAAACCCTTTACTCTGACCCGTTTTGGGCAATCAACCCCGCCTTTTTCTTGGGAACCGCACAAGCTGGATATCAAGGAAGTGGGCACTGTGGCTCATGCGGGCTATCATCATAAAGGCTATGGCTGAGCCTACGGCGTATTTTACGCGCTCATCGGTCTGATGGGCGAAAAGTATGGTTCTCCGTATCAAGATTTTCCTTTCAGTATGATGGAAGTGGGGAAAAGTGCGGTTGCCGAATGGGGCGGTACCTGCGGTTGCCTGATTGGCGCCGGTGCAGCCCTCGCGCTGTTCTGGGGTCGCAAAGAACGCGATCCGTTGCTCAATGAACTGTTCCGTTGGTATGAAGTCACAGCTCTCCCCCTGTTTCAGCCTGCACCCGGCACGGCAAAAATCGACAAAAGCATGCCCACCAGCGTGTCAGAGTCAATTTTGTGCCATATTTCCGTTACCAAATGGTGTACAGCGAATAAAATCCCCTCCGCGAGTCCCGAACGCTCCGAACGTTGTGCGCGAATCACTGCTGATATCGCCGTGAAAACAGCTCAGATCATGCAAGACAAGATGGATGGCACCTTCAAGGCTACCCTCGCCAAGTCCGAAGGCTATGAGACCTGTACGACAGAAGGTTGCCACGGCGGCAAGAAAGACGCCTTTGAACAACCCTACCTCAAGGGACAAATGACCTGCGACCCCTGCCACACGGGTAGAAAAGCCATGCAGGACAAGCGCAAGGAA
>JAVVPW010000133.1:0-5247 GCA_036655575.1 Bilophila sp. | reverse complement strand
GAAAGGTTCCCCTGTTGCTCTCTCCCCACTCTTTATCCATGTGCGACAGGGATACTTACATAGTGAAGAAGCCCCAAAACACGCCGGGTCAAGGGGCGGCTCGCCCCTTGCAGGTGCAGGGCAGCGCCCTGCCGGGTGCAGGGCAGCGCCCTGCCTCTGCCGCTAGGCCTTACACCAGAGGGCTATCTGGGCGTAGAGGTCTTCGGGTTCGATGGGCTTTGCGATGTGTGCGTTCATGCCGGCGTCGTAGCATTTTTGCTTGTCAGTATCGAGCGCGTTGGCTGTCATTGCCAGCACAGGCATGGTAAAACCTTGACTGCGCAGTACGGTTGTGGCGGTGTAGCCGTCCATTTCTGGCATCTGAATATCCATCAGTACAATATCAAACGGCTCTTCTGACAGAGCTTGCAGCGCTTCGTTGCCGTTTGACACCATCCGACAGGCCAGCCCTTTGTATTCCAGCAGGGCGGTGATGATTTCTTGATTGATGTCATTATCCTCTGCAACAAGGATCCGTGTGCTTGCGGGAATGTCAAACGTAGCTGGGGATTCTGTTGTAGATGCAAGTTCACAAGCGTCTTTCAATGGTACGCGGTCAAAAGGAATGATGACGGTAAAGGTACTGCCCGCATCTGACGACGATTCTAGCATCACCCCGCCACTCATACATTCAGACAACAGTTTGCAAATGGCAAGACCAAGACCTGTTCCGCCAAATTGCCGTGTGGTGGAGCTGTCCGCCTGTGTGAATTCGTTGAAGAGCGTATGCTGAACCTCCTTCGGAATACCGACACCGGTGTCTGTTACGGAGACAGTCAGAGTACAGGCGGCCTCGGAGAGTTCAGAAACGCTCATGTGTACTGTGACGCCACCTTGTTGCGTGAATTTCAGGGCGTTGTTGCACAGATTCATGAGAATCTGGGTCAGGCGCAGAGAATCCCCCATGAGCTGGTCTGGCACGTTGTCGTCACTGGCAACACGGAAGAACAGACCTTTTTCCATGGCAGCGGACGAGAACAGATCGTCAAGAGTCTTGACAACTTCCTGAAGACTGAAGGGGCGGACTTCTAATTTGAGCATCCCTGCTTCGATTTTGGAAAAGTCGAGGATGTCGTTGATGAGCGCCAGCATGCTTTTCCCGGCGCGCTGGATTTTGAGCAGGAATGTCCGCTGTTTTTCGTCCGGCTGTTCGTGCAGAGCCAGATGCGTAAGCCCTAAAATGGCGTTCATGGGCGTGCGGATTTCATGACTCATCCGAGCCAGAAAATCGGACTTGGCTTTAGAAGCGTCTTCGGCATACGAACGCGCCAGTCCCGCGGCTATTTCCTTTTCTATGCTGGTGCCAAGTTGGCTCACCATAGAATTGAACGTGCGTTCAAGGCTCAAGATTTCGTGGCTGGTGGCTTTTTCTGGTATCCGCGTTGTGAGATCGCCTGCGGCAAGACGCTTTGCCGCGTTTTCGAGCTGGCTCAGAGGTGTGACTATTTCGCGTGATGAAAGCAGATAGCCCATGGCAAAGACAAGCGCACTGCCGATCAGCACAAAGAAAACACCCTGCCAGATCGTGCGCATGAGCGGTGCCAGCGCTACGGATTCTGGGATGACACTGAGCAGTATCCAGTTTGTGTGCAGAATAGGAGCGTAGGCGATGTATTCCGCTTGTCCTAGCACCCCTGTTTCAAAGCGCGCCACACCTGCGGACGGCAAGGTGCGCAGATCGTACGCAAAACGCAACAGTTCCGGGGCGTTTCGCTCGGTTGCAAGGCTCACAAACGTATGCCGCAGGATGTAATCCCGGTTCGGATGCGCTACAACAGTGCCAAACTGACTGAGCAAGATGAGTTGACTGCCTTGCAGATTGACAGATTCCAGATTGTTGATGATGTCGTCTACAGAAATGGAGAGCGAGACCACACCCTGAAACAACGTTCCTTTATAAAACGGTGCTCCATAGGTACACACCATCTGATTTTGCAGTGTGCTGAAGAAGGGATCTGTCCATATGCCTATATTGGCGAGTTTGGGGAGCAGAAACCAGTCATAAAAAGCAGGATCGTAGTCTTTTTCTTTGGAAAAAAAGCGATTGATGCGGTGTCCGTTTTTTTTCAGGGCGAGGGGTGAAGGTGGTGTGTCTTCAGAGGCGAAGGCGGTGTCGTCAAAGGCGATGACCGCACCGCTGATGCCCCCAAAATCCAGCACACTCTTTAAAAGCATGGTGTAGGCTTTGGCAGTGAGTGGGCCAGTGGCGCTGATTGTGTTGGCTATGCTGTCGCCGTAGCGCGACATTTTCCCGAAATAGAGATTGAGTTCCGTAGCTTGTCTGGCGGTGCGTTCGGTGAGCACGGTGGTGAGGTTGTTGATGGCCTGATGGCGGGCTTCCTGATAGCCAAAATACAAAAAGAGAAGCGCCACGCACAACAGTGGCACACCCATGATGCAAATGATCGTCGTCCGTAAGGTTCTTGGGGTGCGCATTGGTTTTCGCCTGTACCGGTCAAGGTTCCTGAAAAAAACGTTCATAGCGTTCGTTTTGCAACGGCAAACCCGCTTCTATCACCATAGAACGAGCGTTTTCAAAATCTTGCGGGGACAATGTGCCCCATTCTGCCTGTTCTTCGCCTTGATGCGAACGCATGAGGTTGCGGACATTACGCAGCATCGTGAGCTGGTAATGCAGATTTGAGCGCACCTGCATGGCGTCGCAGTACGTCATGGCACACTGGATGGTTTCTGTTTCATGCGCAAAGGCATAGTCCCATCCACGCAACACCGCCCGGCGTACAGCTTTTGCTGTTTGCCGATGGTTTTGCAGATAGTCACAAGTGGTGTAGAGGCCGTCGCCTACAATGTTGACCTTGTTCTGAGCAAAGGGAAACACAATCATTTCTTCAGGCTTCATGCCCCGTTCAAGCAGACGCTGGTATTCACCGTATTCCATGGCCTGTGTGGCGTCCGCAAGACCGTACAGAAACGGAGCGAGGCTTGCACTGAGCGGCAAGACCTTGGCGGGGGTGATGTTGTTGCGCTTGAGAAAAAGATCGAACTCCAGACCGAAATCCGCGCCCCATGTGAGGATGGTTTTATTGTTAAGATCTTGCAGTGTATGGATGTTTTTGTCTTTTCGAGCCACGAGCAGAGAGCCTGAGTGTTGCATGAACTGGGCAATGTTGACAAGGGGCATCCCCTCTGCACGGCGGTGCAGCGCTGTCAGCAGCACGGCTGTGGCGAATTCTACATCGCCCTTGTTGAGCTGCACGAGTGCCGCCTCGCCGGGCTTGAGCCAGCGCAAGGTGACGTTGAGTCCTTCCTCCCGAAAAAAGCCTTTTTCCAGCGCCATGATGTAGCCGGCAAATTGGGTTTGCGGTATCCACTGCAACATGATGCGCACGTTCGTCAAGGGGGTGGGATCATCGGGGGTGAGATCGTCGGAAGGTTCTGCGTTCACACGAGGGACACACAACAAGAGCAACAGACCGATTCCAAACAGGAAACAACGGCACTGTGTTTTGCAAAACGATCGTTCAGGAAGACACATACACATGACGCTCCTGCCAGAGTCCATTGTGTAAGGCACAAAAAGGTATTCCCTGTGGGTAAAAGGCAGAATTTTTTTATCATTTAAAAGAGAGCTTGACAAGCCGCTTCTCAGGCAGGCAGCAAAAGCGCACGTCCTGCCACAACCAGCATGACTTCATGCGCGCTCGCTGCGAGTTGTTGATTGGCAAGCCCCAAGCCGTCGCAATAGACGCGCCCAATGGCGTCAGGCGCGACAAGCCCCAGCCCGGTTTCTCCAGAGACAAGCACCCATTTGCAGGGAAACTGCGCGACAAGATCCGTCAGCGCCGTGAGTTCCGCCCGGATCGCGGCTTCAAAGGCGTGGGTGTCTTCAGGTTCCGGCAAGCTGAACAAGATGTTGGAAATCCACAAGGTGACGCAATCCACCATGATGACAGCAGGAAGAGACGTTGCCCGCTCGTGCAGTCTTTTAGAAAGACACGCTGCAAGACGCAACGGACATTCTTGTGTTTCCCAGTGCGGCGGTCGGCGCTGCTGATGGCGCTTGATACGGTCAAGCATAGACGCATCGTCTGGATAGACTTCGGCTGTAGCGACATACAAAACGCCACACTGGTCTTTACCGCTCTCTTGAGCCTCTTTTTCATACGCAAGCACCCGCTTTTCAGCGTAAGCACTCTTTCCACTGCGTGTTCCGCCGAGAATCAGCGTCAGGTTGTTGCGTTCAACGTCATGCGTGCAAGCGTTCATAGGAATCCAGTAAGGTTTGATGGGATGTTACAAAAGCCTCCAGGGTAAACACTTCCAGCGTCACAACGCCGTCAAACGCTGTGCGCCAAAGCGGATGCAGCAAGGCGTCCAGTGTTTCAGGCGGCATGGTACACAACGACTGGTGATCACGCACTCCGTCTGCCCGGTGTTTGAGACCGTGCAGATGGCACAGGCGGGTGCGCGGGAGCCAGTCAGCCAGCAGGGCTTCAGGGCGTTGTCCGTCCTTCCAGATGTGCCCGATGTCAAAACAGCGCGAATACGGCGTGCCTTCGAGCCATTTTGCAAGAAAATCGGGCAAAAACCCTTCCAGATTTTCCAGCGCAAGTCTTTCTGGCGAGGGCAGAGCGTTTGCCAGCTCTTCTAGTGCGCGTGCTGTCCAGTCGTGTGCGGCGGGTGCAGGTCGCTGTCCTGTTCCCGCAAGTTCAGGAAAATCCACATGCAGAACAACGGTATGCGGGTGGAGTGGCTGGGTGCGTTCCAGTGCGCGCAGGGCTTTGTCTGTCAGGCGGCGGGCGTTTGTCTGCGTGGCAAAGTTGGCATCAACAGGCAGGTGGACATTGAAGCTCAGGCCTTCACCGTCGGCAAAAGCGGCGATTTCGCGGATTTCAGCCGTAGAAATGAGGTATTCATCGTTTGTTCCGGTTTCAAAGAGCAGCAAGGCGATGTCGTCGCAATAGGTAGCGGCAAAGCGTACAGCCGGAACATACCGATCATGCAGCAGAAACGAGGTACAGCCCAGTCGCATTCCGGGCACACGCAAGCGCGCAGGACAGTGTTGTAGCATCACCACTCCATACAAAAGGTCAGGAGGACTGCCCATTCAACGCTTTCGATGAGGCAGCCGAAGACATCGCCCGTCACGCCGCCCAGCCGTTGCTTTGCGGTGTGCAGGAGGAAGAGGCTCACCAGCAACGCCGCGCCAAGTGCCAGCAGGCCGTGTGTCTGGCACAAGGCGCAAGT
>JAVVPW010000132.1:0-5248 GCA_036655575.1 Bilophila sp. | reverse complement strand
AGGGCGCAAGGCCAGCGTGTCGAGCAAGGTGTTGGCGTCGTCAAGCGGGATCTCGTACTCAAATTCAGCCCGCGAACAGTTGTGCGCTGGCCCCTTGATGGTCAGGACACCCCGCTTGCCTTCAGTGCGTACCCGCACAGCGCAAGGCGTTGTCTGCAAGTAGCCCTGTCTAAAAGGCACGCCAACCGCAAGACCGCGCCAGCCATCGTTGCGAAGGAGAAATTTTCGTTCTATTTCAAGATACATCTAGGCTGTTACATCCAGATTTTGTCCAACACCCTGCGTGTGCAGAGTCGCAGTGCGAAGATCACTCCCGCCACTGGAGGCGATGGCTGCTTGCGCCTGTTGCACACCGCTCTCAATGAGCTTCATCGCCATGTTTTCTTGCAGTCCCAAAGAACCACGCACCATTCCCGCGTTCATTGATACACTTTCCATTGTGAACTCCTTTTTGCGTCAAGAACTGTTGCAACCTGAACGTGAGGGCGGCAGGCAAAGCATCCCTATGCTCTTTATCGGCAGCGTTCTGAGAAACATGAGGGCGTATGGAGCAAAAGGATAAAAAAAAGCCGCAATCACCTTTCTTGTGGAAAAGAGATTGCGGCGTGGATTCCGTGATGTGTCCTTTTTGTCAACCTTTTGTATAAAAGGGAGCAGGTAGTCGGGTCGTGACCGACTACCGCAAAACGATGCGTTGAAACACGGAGCGTTTCAAAAATAATCTGCTCTAGAGCATTTTACACTTGAAATGCTCTAACGCCGCACACGGTGTGGCGCGCCACAAAGTGGCGTGGATTTTGCCGAAAACGACGTTTTTGGCAAAATGAATTTTTGAAACGTACAGCGTTTCAAAAATAATCTGCTCTAGGCCAGCTTCGTCTTTGCCAGTTCGACCAGCTTGGCGAAATCTTCTTTCTGGCGCACAGCGAGATCGGCGAGAACCTTACGGTTCAGCACAACACCCGCTTGCGTGAGTCCAAACATCAGCTTGGAATAAGACAAGCCGTTTTCACGCGCACCAGCATTGATGCGCAGAATCCACAGCTTGCGAAATTCACGCTTGCGCAACTTGCGACCAACATAGGCGTAAACGAGCGAACGCTCAACAGCTTCACGGGCAGTACGGTACAAACGATGCCGTGCACCACGGAAACCTTTCGCCATATCCAAATATTTCTTGTGCCGACGATGGGCAGCAAGACCTCTCTTCACACGCATGGAAGTATCCTCCGATGCTTAAGGTGGCCCGGCGAGGCGGAGATCGTGCCAGCCGAGCGCGAAAAAAATGAACGCGAGAAACCTGACCTGAACCTGTTGGCAGCCTTCATGCAAGGGGCGTTCTCTACGGCTTTTGTAGTAAAAGCAGCAGCAGCTCTCTGGAAAAATCCATGAGCAGACCCGTCACCTGAAAGCTGATTCGGTTAGGCGTATGGCATCATCCGGCGAACAGCCTTCACATTGGTAGCGTCCACAAGGGCGCCTTGTCCCAGACGCATCTTGCGTTTGGCACACTTTTTAGTAAGAATATGGCGCAGGTTCTGCTTGCGACGCTTGAACTTGCCTGTGCCAGTGGTGGAGAACCGCTTGGCGGCACAACGTCTGGTCTTCATCTTGGGCATGGTACACTCCTGACAAGTGGAACAGTCTCACGGAAAATGGGGCACGACACCCCGGCATGTTGCTTTGCTTCCAGACAAAGAAGAGGCGGGATGCCTCTTCCTCTTTTTGAGAAACGAATACCATGTGGGTACCTACCCCCTATCCCGTAACACTACGGAAGGAGGGAGACATAGATCCGTCTCTTGTGTGAACTGCAAAGCGAACGATGGACAATGGCCTATTTTGGCACAGATATCAAGTCCAATCTGGAGCTGTTTTTAGGTACACGTTTTGTTTGTGTACAAAAAACGACTATTCTTCTGAAGCCGTTTCTACGGCGTCCGTCAACGCGGTTTCGGTAACCACACGCTTTGGAATGGGCGTCAGCAACATTTGCAGGGTACGACCTTCAGCCTTTGGCTCCTGTTCGACTCTGCCCACGTCCTTGGTATCGACAATAACGCGCTCAAGAATGGCAAGTCCGCGATCTTTATGGACGATTTCGCGCCCACGGAAGAACACGGTCACCTTGACGCGGTCTCCATCATCGAGGAAGCGCTTGATGTGCCTGACCTTGGTATCGAAATCATGGTCGTCGGTTTTGGGACGAACCTTGATTTCCTTGATCTGCACCACGGTCTGGCGCTTCTTGGCTTCTTGCTTCTTCTTTTGCGTCTCGTATTTGAACTTGCCATAGTCCATGATGCGGCACACTGGCGGATCAGCCGTTGCGGCGACCTCTACCAGATCCATTCCATGTTCTTTAGCCATGGCAATAGCTTCGTTACGGCCCAGAATGCCTAATTGTTCACTTTCAGGGCCAATAACCCGTAGTTCACGGGCTCGAATCTGTTCGTTGCGGCGCACTCCATCCTGGGGCATATCCCGGCGAGGCTTGGCATTAAGAGAAGCGATAGCTCATCCCTCCACGTTTGAACGGTTCCGCGCAATCATCGGCAATCAGCGAGACCACTTCGGTCAACGCTTTCACCCCCAGGTTCTCACCGGTGCGCAGGCGCACATTGACGCTTTCGGTTTCCACTTCCTTGTCGCCGACAACAAGCATGTAGGGAACCTTGGCAAGCTGCGCCTCCCGAACCTTGAACCCGAGTTTTTCGTTGCGCGTATCAACTTCCGCACGGACACCCTGTCGGAGAAGTTCCGAACAGGCCTTTTCGGCAAAGGCGTTTTGTGCGTCGGTAACAGTCAGTAAACGAGCCTGCACAGGAGCAAGCCATGTGGGGAACGCTCCGGCATAGTGTTCGGTGAGCACGCCGATAAAGCGTTCCAGCGACCCCAGAATGGCGCGGTGTACCATGACAGGACGGTGGCGCTCTCCATCCTGCCCCACATATTCCAGCTCAAAGCGATCTGGAAGCGTGAAGTCGCACTGGATGGTGGAAAGCTGCCATTCCCGACCGATGGCGTCCGTCACCTTCACGTCGATTTTGGGGCCATAGAAGGCTCCGTCCCCGGCGTTGATGGTGTAGGGCAGGTTCACACGCTCCACGGCCTTGATAAGGGCGTTGGTGGCGCGATCCCAGTCTTCGTCCGAGCCGATGGCCTTGCCGGGCTTGGTGGCAATGACCACGCGATAGTCAAAGCCAAACAGCGCCATGAGGTCGCGCACCAGCGCGATAACCCCAAGGATTTCTTCTTCCAGCTGGTCAGGCGCGCAAATGATGTGTGCGTCGTCTTGTGTGAACTGGCGAACCCGCAACAGGCCGTGCAGGACGCCCGATTTTTCGTGGCGGTGTACGACACCCAGTTCAAAATACCGTTGCGGCAGTTCACGATAACTGCGCAGGTGCGCATTGTAAATGAGCATGTGCGAAACGCAGTTCATGGGCTTGATGCCGTAGGCGTCGCCTTCGATTTCCGTGAAATACATGTTTTCACGGTAGTTGGCGTAGTGCCCGGATTTTTCCCACAATTCACGGCGCAGAAGCTGCGGCCCCTGCACAATATCATAGTTGCGCTTGATGTGTTCTTTTCGCAGAAAATCTTCAAGAATTGTCCGCATGAGCATACCCTTGGGCAGCCAGAAGACCATGCCAGCGGCAACATCTTCATGGAACGCGAACAGTTCAAGCTCACGACCGAGCTTTCTGTGGTCGCGGCGCTTGGCTTCTTCAATGCGGAACAGATAGTCCTTGAGCGCTTTGGGATCGGCAAAGGCGGTGGCGTAGATGCGCGAAAGCATCTGGTTTTTTTCATCGCCCCGCCAGTAGGCACCCGCCACGGAAAGCAGCTTGAAGGCTTTGACAAAGCTCGTATTGGGGAGGTGCGGGCCACGGCAGAGATCGACAAAATCGCCGTTTTTGTAGAGCGTGATGGTGCCGTCTTCGAGTGCTTCGATCAGCTCCACCTTGTAGGTTTCGCCCATGTCGGAGAAAAGTTTCAGCGCGTCGGCCTTGGAAATATCCATGCGTTCAAACGGAAGAGCCGCGTCAATGATGCGCTGCATTTCCGCTTCGATGGCTTCAAACTGGTCGGGCGTAAAGGGGGTAGCCACGTCAAAATCATAGTAGAAACCGCTTTCAATGGAAGGCCCGATGGTGACTTTCGCCGCCGGGAACAGCTTCTTGATCGCTGCAGCCATGATGTGTGAGGCAGAGTGACGGATGAGGCTAAGACCCTCTTCGGAGTCGGCAGTGACAGGCACAAGTTCGACCGGCGTTGCGCCAGACGTGGGAAGGTGCGCTGTCAGATCGAGCAGACGCTCCCCAACCTTGCAGGCCAGCGTTGCTTTGAAGCGCTTTCCGCTCAGTCCCTCTTTGCAGGCATCCGCGCAGGACGCGCCTTCGGTGACCTCTACCAGCTTTCCTTCCACTGTGACTTGCATGATATATACCTCTGTAGTTCCAGAACGCGGTCTTTCTGGACGTGCGACAAAAAAAACAGGGAGGAAGGCGAAACCTCCCTCCCTGTTAGAGTCGATATGGTAGGCACGAGCAGACTTGAACTGCTGACCCCTTCCGTGTCAAGGAAGTGCTCTGCCACCTGAGCTACGCGCCTGTGATGCAGGAACTGTGTCTACACACCTCAAGACGCCCCGTCAAGTCTTTTTTTCTTTTTTTGGCAAATTTTTTTCTTTGCCGCCCACCTTGCCCGGAACTGCTTCCCGTTCTATTCTTAGCAGCGCGAGTGGAAAACCGTTGCACAACACCCTTTCCAGAGGAACTTTCATGTCCAATCTTCCTACAGATAAAGCCGTAGCCGCCAGGGTGGAAGAGCTTCTTCGAGAACAACTTGAGGAGCTTGGGGAAGATGCCGCCACACTTCCTGCGCATCTTATCATGCAGAACATGCAGTGCGAGATTCACCCGGATCAGTCTATGATCTATGCGTGGAAAGATCTCCCCATCCTGCGCGTTGTCCCAGAGCCAACCGAACACGGCGTCAACTGGCGCATGTTCACCCGTGACGAACACGGCGAGGTATAGCCTGTTTTAGAGCCGCCCCCTGTGCATAGTGTAAGTTGTTCTAGAGCCGCCCCCTGTGCCTGCCAACCCCAAACACGAAAGTCTTGGGAAAGGATGGGGGTGTGGGGGAAGGGAGAACCCGTCTTCAGAAGGGTTTCCCTTCCCCCACAATTTGCCCGCCCCACCCCCCCCCCGTTGGTAAATCTTTGCCCCGGACTCCGCCC
>JAVVPW010000131.1:0-5310 GCA_036655575.1 Bilophila sp. | reverse complement strand
GGATTGCTGTAAAGCTGTACATTAAAATATTTTTTACACCTGATAACTATTTGTTTCAGATTGCCTCCTGTTTCTTTCTGCAATGCAACATGTCGCATAAATGATTTTTTGTTATTTTGCATACCAATAAGCGCTGTTACCATTGAATTATTGTAATATGTACCTACTATAAGATTATAGCACAGAGCAGCGCAAATTCCTTGATTATCAGAACAGTTTTTTGCGTCAAGTGCCTCACTCTGAGAATACGGAATAAATTCCAACATACAATTCTCTCTTTTCTACTTGTTTATTCCCAGCACGAGTTCGCACCGCACATCCCCCAGATACCAGCGAACCAGTGCGAGCAGGTTCGCACGGAGGGTTCCGGCGGGGGGCGGCAGGAACATCCTGCGTTGCGTTTCCGTCAAGGGGGCAAGGTGCAGGGTTATCCCCGCCGTGGCGTCAAACATTCGGTGTCCGAGCAATGCCGTGGTGCCGAGGCGGGCGTTGTCCGCGTCTTTCCTGCCAAGACGGGTGCGGCTGGCGTCGGGCATGGCAACCCATGCCCCACAAAACGGGGTCACCTGTGCCTGTACGCCAAAGGCCGCCTGCACCAGTTTTTCTAGCCCTGCCGCAGAACGTGGCTGCCGTCCCCAGACCGCCGCACAGGATCGAAACAGCCATGCGGGCACGTCTCCTTGCCCCCTCACCGGGCCTGGCATGGAAAGAGTCCGCGAACGCTCTCCAGTATGGGGCAGACCAGAAATCGCTTCCAGAAACACCGCAAACGGGTGCCCCGCTTGTGACGTGTGAGGGGAGGCATCCGCAGTCGTGTCTGTCCATAACTCAGGGCACAACGACGAGGCCATGTCTCGCCACAGGCACAGCAGACGGTTATGAAACAGATCGAGAAAATCCTGAAAGGCAGGGTCACCTTCCCGGCTTCGCTCCCGCACCAGCAGAGCCATATGCGGCGGCAACGGGCCATCCATGCTCACCAGCCCGAACAGATTCACATCAAGACGCGGCGGGTCGTCCTCAAGGCGCGAGGCGTCCTCCTCCGGGAAAGCAACACCGCGCACCTGCCCTGTAGGGATGGTGTCCGAAGCCGGAACCCCCCAATCCATGCGCTCTTTCCACGCCTCAAGCATCGCGCTGGCCTGCCAGACATCAAAACGCCACGGCGCAGCCCGAAAACGCGACAGGACGTTGCTGTCCAGAACGCCTCCATTGCGGGAAGGCTCTAGAGCCTTTTCAGCCTGAAAAGGCTCTAGATCAGAGGGAGTGCGCCGGATCTCAGCGGCCATGTCTTCCACATTCCTTTGCGGTTACGGGTTTGCAACTGGAGCTGCGTAAACGTGTTCACCCCGGTGTACAGCCCAAAAAACACATTCAGCACCTCGGCGAACAACAACGCGCTCCCGCCGGTAAACGCAGCGTCATCAAGCGTGAGCGTCAGCCGGGTTCCTCGTGCGGCACAGCCCGGCGCGTTGCGCAACGGACAGACAAGCGGCTCAGAAGCCAGACCGACAATCCCGGCGATCTGGCGCTGTGACTGGGCATCGTGCGGCGGCGCGTACAGGCGAAGCAATTCGCGCAGCACCTTGTCGGCGTCCGATCCGGTAAGGGAAAGCTGGTGCAGACTGAGGTGCGAGACCAGTTTCCACAGTTCGCCGCCGAACATGGGCGGGTCATGCTGCGGCGTGGGGGAGCCGCAAAATCGGATGACCGCTGTGGGCATGTCCGTATCGCGCATCAGCTCACCGTGCTGCCCGCATGGCACAGCCCGGTGCCGGTTGGTACACAGTACCCGCGCCGACGCCACCCACGAACGAGCGGTTTCCGGGCGCAAGGGCATCTCCTTAAAATGCAGAAACACATCGGTTCCTCTACCGTCCGATGCAGGTTTGCGCCGCAGAAACCACAAGCGGGTGGGGGCTTTCTCACCTTCCCCGGAAAGCGAAAAATAGGGCATGACAGAAGAACGCTCCCCGTCTTCCAGCGCCTCCACCGCGACCACAGAATGGATTTCCGTGCTGTCCCGGTGGCGCAGATCCGGCAACAGCAGATACCCGGAACGCTCGTGATCCACCCGAACCGGCTCTGCCAGTCGTTCAAACAAATTGACCACAGGCACGGCACAGGTGCGGAACAGTGCTGCAACAATGTTCACCGGCGGCGGGACAGCCATGGGAAGCAGCATGTCGAAGCCCGCCAGTTCGCCAAGCTCATGCCGGCGTTCCAGACAGTCGAGTTCCCAGAACAGCAGGTGCTCAGGACAGGCGAAATATTCCTGAAGCAATTGGTACCCCGGTAGCGCATAGGTGGATTCTGGAAACAGCAATCCGTCCGATTCCAGCCCTGCCGGAAGCAGTGCCTTCCGTCCCAGAGACAACGCCCGTGGTCGCTCCCCGTCCACATTGTCTGCCAAAATGACATCCACACACGCATCGTTCACCCACTCATACACGGGAAACGTCGACAAACAATCTCCGCCCAGATGTAGAGAGAGCGAGGGGAGACGAAATTTTGCCAGCGACAGACCGCGCAAACCCTCAATCCGCAGGCGAAGGATAGCGGGCACGTTCTGCGCCGAAGCGGGCATCCACGGTGCAGGGGCAATGACAGCCGCGTGCACGACCGTTGCGGGATGGAGTGTGAGCGCACGGGTGGTGCGCCAGCGTACTACGTCGCCGTGCTCGTTGAGATTGTGCAGCGATGTGTACGCCGGAACGCTGAAGCCATTGGGCAGCCCGGCAAGGCCTGCCGGATTGGGCACACACTCCACCACGCCCACAGACGGGATCGGACAGACAAACTGCGGATAGAGCAAGCCGAGCAAGCTGTGCGAAACCAGCGGCAGACGGGATTCCGCATCTGCCCGCACCCGTGCGGTGAGCCACGCGAACGACTCCAGCAGCACGTTTACCATGGGGTCGTGTGTGTCAGACGCCAACCCAAGCTGATGCGCCATACCGGGATTTCGCGCCGCAAAGCGGGTCGCGTCCTCACGCAGGGAGCGCAGTTCTTCCCGGTACAGCCCGGCAATGTTTGTAAAATCGCCCATCAGTCCTCCCCAGTCAGTCCGACAGAGAACAGACCACCGTCACACCGGAGCAAAAAGGCCACGGGAAGTGTTTCAAACAGTGCCTCCACATGGCGGTGCGCGCCTTGCTTCTTGCATCAGGAAACCTTGTTGGTCTTGAGGTCGTGGCTTGCGGCGATGTTGCCGTCAGGGCCACCCTCTTCTTTCTGGCGGATGTAGGTGTATTTGATGGTCGCGTAGTTCAGCGAAATGACCTCATACGGCAGGTCACCGCCACCTTGGAGGTCATAACCAGCCACCACCACGTTTTCCATGGTAATTTCAAGGAATTTGATCGGAGTGTCGTTGTCCATACGACAACAGGTGATCACAACACTGTCCAGTACCTTGGCGCTCCACAGCGCCTTGCAGATGTTGGGTGAAGAACTGTCAAGATATTTGGTAAAATTCATCATCGAATGCACAGCCTGTCCCGTTGTGGGGCCTGTGCTGCTGCGGATCGGTGCTGTCGGCTGGTGGAACTGGTTGTTGAAGTTGACCAGCTCTATCTGTTTTTCAAAACCGCTGATGGTTGATTCGCCTTCGATGTCGCCAAGTTTGAGAAAGGTATTCGTGGACATGCGTCATGCTCCTGAAGGGGGGTATGCCTGCGGCAAGCTGTCTTTCTGTAGCACCAAAAAGCTCGTTTCTTTACGCCGCAGGCGGCGGCAGTTCAGCCACCAGACGAATGCTGGCGGTCAGTTCCTCAAGCTGAAAGTGGGGTCGCAGAAAAATCACGCACTTGTACGCCCCCGGATTCCCCAAAACCTCGGCTACATCCACCCGTGCCTCGCGCAAGGGATAGCGAGCCTTGATGTCGTCTCCCGCATCGTCGGAAAGCAAGACGTACTGGCTGATCCATGCGTTCAGATAAGTGGACACGTTTTCCGCCGTCATGAACGAACCGACCTTGTCGCGCATATTCGCCTTGACATAGTGGGCAAAACGCGAGGCATTGAGCAGATAAGGCAAGCGCGCCGAGATGTTGGCGTTGGCGTTTGCGGAATCAGTCGAGTAGGTCTGTGGTTTGTGTACGGTCTGCCCGCTGAAAAAGGCTGCCTTATCAGAATTTTTCCGATAGACGAGCGCGATGAATCCAAGATCCGACAGCTCTTTTTCGCGCCTGTCGGTGAGGCTTATCTCTGTAGGACACAGCGCCACGGTTTCGCCGTTGCACTGGCGGTATTTGTAGACGTTCAGGCCTTCCACCGCGCCGCCGCCCTCATAGCCGCGAATCGCCGCTGTCCAGCCGTACTTTGCAAAGGCCGCTGTGATGCAGCCTGCAAGAGCAAACGCCGCATTTCCCCACAGATAGCACTCCGGCGACGGGCCGGAAACATCCTCTTCATAGGCAAAGGTTTCCACGGGATTCGTGTCAAGGCCGTAGGGCAGACGCAACAGCATATGCGGGAGGCACAGCGTCACATACCGGGCATCTTCCCTTTCACGGAACGAGCGCCATTCGCTATAGTCCGTGCTTTGAAAAATCTTGTGCAGGTCACGAGGCAGAGACAGGCTGGTGAAACTTTCCAGACCGAAAAGCTGGGGTGATGCCGCACTGAGCATGGGGGTATGCGCCGCCGCCGCGACTTCAGACATTTTTTGAAGCACCCCAAGTTCTACGGCAGACAGGCCGTATTCGTGAACATGGAGCAGACAACTGTACGGCTCACCGCCGAACGTTCCGTACTCCTCTTCATACACGCGCTTGAACAGCAGACTCTGGTCAAACTCCACAGCCCGTTCCATATCGCCGCGCACTTCCGTGAAAGATGCGTTGAACAGCCGCAGCTTGAGGCGATCGCTTGTCTCTGTGTTGCAAACAAGATAGTGCAACCCCCGCCAGACAGCTTCAAGTTTCTGGAATGCCTCGGCGTGCAGGATGACATGCAACTGGCAGGCAAGGAGTTTGTCCTTGTTTGCCACCCGCTCGGTCAGCATAGCCAGCATGCTTTCGTTGGTTGGCAACAAAAACCGGTTCTTTTGATGCTCCGTAAGGCAAGCCGCTATACGCGCTTCAGCCACGCTCTTCTGGCGCTCCTGCTCCTCTGGGCTTGACGTGCAGACCATGACCGCAACGGTTTTCTCAAGAGCTTTAGCCTGTGCGGCGGTAAGAGCCTTCTCTGCGTCTTCAAGTGCCTGTTCAGCCGCGTTACGAGCCTCAGCATCGTCAGCGGGAGCGTCCAGAAGCGCTTGCTGTGCAACGGCGCACGCCTGTCTTTTCGTGGTCAGCGCGGCATTGC
>JAVVPW010000130.1:0-5380 GCA_036655575.1 Bilophila sp. | reverse complement strand
TCTCTATGAAATAAGGAACACCGAGCACAAAAAACCAACGCACACGAGTCACCCCAAAAACACGCCGGGTCAAGGGGCGGCTCGCCCCTTGCAGGATGCAAGGGCAGCGCCCTTGCCGGGGTCAAGGGGCAGCGCCCCTTGTTTTTATCAGTATCCATACTTGACGATTAGCGCGTTGAAGGCTATCCATTGCGATTGGCGAATACGAAATGTGGTCGTCAACCATGTCTGTCACGCAAGGAGAAAATGTATGTTCAGAGTGTTGTCCCTGACTCTTGTGGCTTGTGTCCTTCTGGCGGGTTCCGCCTTTGCCGAAGTCAAAATCGGCGTGTT
This sequence comes from Bilophila sp., assembly GCA_036655575.1. Lineage (GTDB taxonomy): Bacteria > Desulfobacterota > Desulfovibrionia > Desulfovibrionales > Desulfovibrionaceae > Bilophila. The sequence goes on along the minus strand of JAVVPW010000130.1, from coordinate 5,047 downwards.
CAACTCGCAGGCTGTAGCAATGGACAGCGACGCTGCCAAAGCTGCGCAAACCAAGCTGCAAGGCCAATTCGGGACGGAAAAAACCCAGCTCGAAAAGCAGGCTAAAGACTTACAGGCCAAAGGCGAAGCGCTTCAGGCACAAGTAGCAAGCCTGTCTGAAAAAGCTCGTCAGGACAAGCAGATGGAATTTATGCGTCTGCGCCGCGACTTTGAAGAAAAGTCCCGTAACTTCGCCCGCAAGGTCGAAAACTCCGAAGGTCAGATCCGCCAGAGCATGGCGCAGCAGATCTATCAGGCCGCAACCACTGTTGCGCAGCAGAAAAAACTTGACCTGATCCTTGATGCCGCTGTGGGCAGTGTCATGTTTGCTACCCCTGATATGGACATCACCAAGGCCGTGCTTGCCGAAGTCAACCGCCTGTGGAAGGCCTCTGGTAGCAAGTTCCCTGAAGCTCAGTCCCGGCCTGCCGGTAAAAAATAATGGCAGCCCGTAAACTCTCTGAAATCGCGACCCAATTGGGCATGACTCTCAAGGGTGAAGACTGTGACGTTGTTGGCGTCAATACCCTTGAGAGCGCCGGGCCGGATGAAGTGAGCTTTCTGGCCAATCCGAAATACGTGGATCAGCTCGCGGCAACGCGGGCTGGTGCCGTGATCGTTCGACCAGAGCACGCAGGCGAAGTCACCCGTGCTCTGATCAGCGAAACGCCTTATCAGGATTTTGGTCGGACGCTGGAACTTTTCGCTGTCCCACAAGGCGGCTTTACAGGCATCAGTTCCCTTTCTTCCATCCATCCCAGTGCCATGCTCGGCGCGAATGTAACGGTCTATCCTTTCGTCTACATCGGCCCCAATGCCCACATCGGGGACAATGTGACCCTCTTTCCCGGCTGTTATGTGGGCGAAAACGTCCGCATCGGTACAGACACCACGCTCTACCCCAACGCCGTACTCATGGCCAATGTCCAGGTGGGCAACAACTGCATCCTGCACCCCGGTTCTGTGCTCGGCGCGGATGGATTCGGCTTTGCACGCACCCCCGGTGGTATCCAGAAAATCCCGCAAGTCGGCAAGGTTGTTGTCGGCAACGAGGTAGAAGTCGGCGCCAACGCGACCATCGACCGCGCTGTGCTTGACACCACCCGCATTGGCGACGGCACCAAGATCGACAATCTGGTACAGCTTGGGCACAATGTACAGGTAGGACGCAACAACTTCATCGTTTCACAAGTGGGCGTCTCCGGTTCAACGAAAATCGGTGACAACTGCACCCTTGCCGGACAAGTCGGCGTGGCAGGACACCTGACCATTGGCGACAACGTGACCATCGGCCCCCAATCTGGCGTAGCCCGCAACGTGCCGGACAACGTGACCGTAGGTGGCACCCCGACAGTGGATCAGCGAACCTACATGCGCACCCTCGCCCTCATGCCCCATTTCCCCGAAATTTTCAAGCGCCTTTCCAAGCTGGAAAAAATGCTGGAAACCCTTCCTGCCTCCAGCTCTGGACAGCCCTCTAACAGGAACGACGTATGACGCAGACAACCTCACTTGATATCGGCAAGATCCTGAATCTCCTGCCCCATCGGTACCCGTTCCTGCTTGTGGATCGGGTCAACGAACTGGTTGACGGTGACTACATCAAAGCCCACAAGTGCGTCTCCTTCAACGAACCGTTCTTTCAAGGCCATTTCCCTGATTGTCCGGTCATGCCCGGTGTGCTCATCATTGAAGCGCTGGCGCAGGCTGGGGGCTTGCTTGTGTTGCACGGTTTTGACCCCACCGAAACAAAAGACAAGCTGTTCCTCTTCTCCGGCATCGAAAAAGTCCGCTTTCGCCGACCTGTGTACCCCGGTGACAGACTGGATCTGGAATGCCGTCTGCTTCGCCACAAGATGCGCTTCTGGAAAATGGAAGGTCGCGCCTATGTGGACGGTGTGCTTGCAGCCGAAGCCGAATTGACCGCAGCGGTCACGGATCGGGGAGACATGGCATGAGTACCATCCATCCTACCGCCGTGGTTGATCCGGGCGCACAGCTCGGCGCTGATGTCACCATCGGCCCCTATGCCGTCATTGAGGACGCGGTGATCATCGGAGACCGTTGCCGGGTGGAATCACACGCCGTCATCAAACGCTTTACGCGCATGGGTACGGACAACCGCATCCACTCTCACGCGCTTGTCGGTGGTGAACCGCAGGATCTCAAATTTCACGGCGAAACCACCTGGCTTGAACTTGGCGACAACAACAATGTGCGCGAATTCTCTACACTCCACCGGGGAACCGAAGGCGGCGGGGGGTTGACCCGTGTGGGGAGCCGAAACCTCATCATGGCCTACGCCCATGTGGCGCACGACTGCACCCTTGGGGACGACATTGTGATGTCCAACGGGGCGACCCTTGGCGGACATGTCAGCGTGGGGGATTTTGCCATCATTGGTGGCCTGTCCGCTGTACACCAGTTTTGCCAGATCGGGACACACGCCTTTGTGGGCGGCATGACTGGCGTCCCGCAAAATCTCCCCCCGTGGATGCTTGCGGCTGGGAGTCGCGCTCTGGTACACGGCCCCAACATGGTGGGCTTGCGCCGCGCTGGAGCGTCTCGCGCTCTGGTACTCGCGTTCAAGCAAGCGTTTCGTCTGATCTGGCGGAGCGAAACACCCCGCGCTGAAGCGCTTGAACTTTTGACGCACGAATACGCTTCTATGCAGCAGGTTCTTGATTTTGTTGATTTTGTGCGGAAAAGTGAACGCGGTATTTGTCCGGCTGAAAAAAACAATGAAAAAACACTTGACGACAATGCTGTAACAGGCTAGAACCTCTTCGGTCGGCGGCACTCAGCGTTGATTGCCCTTGTAGCTCAGTCGGTAGAGCGCATCCTTGGTAAGGATGAGGTCTCCAGTTCAATTCTGGACAAGGGCTCCACAGTATGTACTCCCTCACGGTGTTCTATCGTGAGGGATTTTTTTATGCCAAGAGCAGGTTTGATGCGGGGCGTGCTGGGCGTGTTGCGCGTGTTGGATATGCTGTTTGAACATACAAAAAAGGCTCTGACTGCCGCTTTGTGCGAGTCAGAGCCTTTTGGGTTCATGAGAAGGCTTAACGCTTTTCGAGCTTCGCCCACGAGTCCTTGAGGGTCACGGTGCGGTTGAAGATGGGGGCACCGGGTTTGCTGTCGGGATCAACGCAAAAATACCCCAGACGCTCAAACTGCACGCTCGAACCTACAGCGAACTGCTGCGCCAGAGCGGGTTCGAGTTGCGCGGTGATGACCTTCAGCGAATCAGGGTTCAGCAGATCCGTAAATTCGACACCTTCAGGCGTTGCCCCCGGTGTCGGAGAGGTGAAAAGGTGCTCATACAGCCGCACTTCTGCCGGGACAGCGTGCTGTGCCGAAACCCAGTGGATGGTGCCCTTGACCTTGCGTTCGTCAGGGGTGGAGCCGCCACGCGATTCTGGGTCATACACGCACCGCAGTTCTACAATGGTGCCCGCGTCGTCTTTGATGACGTCCTGACAGGTTATGTAGTAGGCGTAGCGCAGCCGCACTTCTGAGCCGGGGAAGAGGCGGTGGAACTTCTTGGGCGGATCTTCGCGGAAGTCGTCGCGTTCGATGAACAGCTCCCGGCTAAACGGCACCTGACGCGAACCGGGAACGGTACCGTCCGGGCTATAGGGCATGTCAAACCACTCAACCTTGCCTTCAGGGTAGTTTTCAATGACAACCCGGATGGGGTCAAGCACAGCCATGGTGCGTGGGGCTATGGCGTTCAAGTGTTCCCGCACACAAAATTCCAGCAGGCTGTATTCCACCAGATTTTCTGCTCTGGCAACCCCGATGCGCGTGCAAAAATCCCGGATCGCTTCTGCTGTATACCCCCGCCGCCGCAAGCCGCAGATGGTGGGCATTCTGGGATCATCCCAGCCAGACACAAAGCCACCTTGCACCAGTTGAATGAGCTTGCGCTTGGAGAGCACGGTGTAGGTCAGACCAAGGCGCGCAAATTCAATCTGTTGCGAATGGTAGACATTGAGCGCGTCAAGCACCCAGTCGTAGAGTTCACGGTTGTTGACAAATTCCAGAGTACAGATTGAATGTGTGATTTCTTCAAGGGAATCAGACAGGCAATGGGTAAAGTCATACATCGGGTAGATGCACCAGGTGTCGCCTGTACGGTGGTGGTGAGCGTGACGGATACGGTACAGTGTGGGGTCACGCATGACCACATTGGGGGAGGCCATGTTGATCTTGGCACGCAACACATGCTCCCCGTCTGCAAATTCGCCAGCGCGCATCCGGCGGAACAGATCCAGATTTTCTTCTATCGAGCGGGTACGGTACGGGCTTTCAACACCGGGGCTGGTGAGGGTGCCACGGCTGGCGCGGATAGCTTCTGCTGACTGGCTGTCCACATAGGCCTTGCCGTCAGTGATGAGTTGTTCGGCAAAGGCGTACAGTTGCTCAAAGTGATCGGAAGCGTAAAACTCGCGGTCTTCCCAGACACCACCGAGCCATTTCACGTCCTCGCGGATCGAATCGACGTACTCAGTGTCTTCTTTGACGGGGTTGGTGTCGTCAAAACGCAGATTACACACCCCGCCAAACTCTTTCGCCAGACCAAAATTGATACAGATTGACTTGGCGTGACCGATGTGCAGGTAGCCGTTGGGTTCTGGAGGGAAACGGGTGTGGACGCGACTGTCAAAACGTCCAGAAGCCTGATCCTGACTGATGCGAACCCGCAAAAAATCCTGCCCCAACGTGCTTTCGGAAGAAGAATCATCCCTGTTCATGCAATATCCTTGAAAGTAAAAAGTGCCCGGAGCAGAGTAGCGTTGCACATTTTCAATATTCAAACGCTCTAGTTCTGCTTTGGCGGCGTGATAGCGGGTGTGGTGGGTGTGGTGGGTGTTTTGGCTGGGGGCTGAATCAAGGGCATCGGCGCTTTTTCTGACGGCGCACCACCCATACCCGCAGGGGGCATTGTCCCCATACCCATGCCAGCGGGAGGCATTTTGCCGCCCATGCCGCCCATACCGCCCTT
>JAVVPW010000129.1:0-5392 GCA_036655575.1 Bilophila sp. | reverse complement strand
GGGGGGTTGCCCGGGGCGCCCCCCTGCGGGGGGTGCGGGGCCCCCCCCCCCCCCGGGGTCAGGGGCAGCGCCCCTGCTTTGCCTATTGTACCGCAGCAACGATGGCTTTGGTCAGACAGTTGAGGTCATCCGGGGTGATGGTGTAGGGTGGCATGAGGTAGATGTTGCGGTTGAACGGGCGGATCCAGACGCCCCGGCTGACGAAGAAATCTTGCAGCCGTGCCATATCGACAGGTTGCGCCACCTCAACAACGCCGATAGCGCCAAGCACGCGCACATCAGTGACACCGGGCAGATCCCGGCACGGTGCCAGACCTTCCTGAAGACCAAGCCGGATGCCTTCCACGCGCTGTTCCCAATCTGAGGCCAGCAGCACATCAATACTCGCACACGCCACAGCACACGCCAGCGGGTTTGCCATGAAGGTGGGGCCGTGCATGAACACCCCACCACCTTGTGCTGGTGTGGCTTCCTCGATGCCTTTGGCAAGTGCCGCACTGGCAACGGTTGCGGAAAGCGTCATGGTGCCGCCTGTGAGCGCCTTGCCAAGACAGAGAATATCCGGGTGCAAGTCCGCCCATTCTGAGGCAAACAGCTTGCCGGTGCGTCCAAAGCCCGTGGCTATTTCATCCACAATCAGCAACACACCGTAGGTGTCGCACAGGCGTCTTAGACCGCGCAAGTAGTCAGGATGATAGAACCACATCCCACCCGCACCCTGCACAATGGGTTCGAGAATGACCGCTGCCAGTCGGTGGTGTTCGCGTTTGAGCGCGTCTTCCATGGGCGCGAGACTGTCAGGATCAAACGGCGCGTCAAAGCGGCAGGACGGACGCTCTACAAAAAGTTGTTGCGCCAGCACCCGCGCAAACAGAGAGTGCATCCCGGTTACAGGATCACACACCGACATGGCGCCGTGCGTATCTCCATGATACCCGCCACGCGGCGTCAGAAAAACGCTTTTGTCGGGCTTGCCACGCGACTGCCAGTATTGCACCGCCATCTTGAGCGCCACTTCTACCGCAACCGAACCCGAATCCGCATAGAAGATGTGTTGCAGATTGGCTGGCAGTAACGGCAACAGCCGCCGTCCTAGCTCTACCGCAGGCTCATGCGTCAGACCGCCGAACATGACATGCGCCATGCGCCGCGACTGGCGTTGCAGCGCGTCTTGCAACACCGGATGCCCATACCCGTGAATAGCGCACCACCACGACGACATCCCGTCTATCAGCTCGTGTCCGTCTTGCAGACGAATCCGTACCCCGTGTGCGGAGCGGGCTTCTCGCACAGGCAAAGGATTGAGGGCAGACGTGTACGGATGCCAGAGGTGGGCACGGTCAAACGCCAGTGTGGATGTGGTGGATGTGGTGGATGTGGTGGATGCAGCCGGAGCAGGCTCTTTGGGGCTTTGCGCTGGTAAGGGGAGGTGCGCGACTACCGGGGCAAGCTCGGTGGCGATTCGTGACCACGCGGACTGTCGCAGGCTTGCTTCTTCTGCCTCAAGATCCGCCTCAAACACCACTTCTGCAAGCACAGGCACCCCGCGCTCTGCACCCATGCGGGCAAGGGTGCGGCTGTTGTCGTCAAGGAGACGCTGTTCGACTTTTGGGTCAAGCTCACCGACATTGGTCGCCGTTGGGCGCGGGTGGGTGCGGTTCAAGACCATGCCACACACGCGCAAGCCCTGCTGTTGCAAGGCGCTGAGGGAAAGCAGGGCGTGATTGATGCAGCCAAGTTTGTTGCCGACCACAAGCAGGACGGGCAGATCCAGAAGCGCCATGAAATCAAGCATGGTTTCGCGTTCATTCAAAGGGACGTAGATCCCGCCGGCGCCTTCAACAAGCACAAACGTGTTCGCTTCCGTCAGAGCATTTTCATCCTGAAAACGCTCTAGCACATTTCCAGCGGTAGCGAAGACGCTTGCCAGTTCGGGTGGAATCGTGGCGGAAGCGTGTTCGCAGGTGAGGATGAGGCGGCTGAGTTGTTCGGTCATGCTCACCTCAAAAAAGCACGTCGTCTTGCAAGCAGGTTGCCAGCGCGTCCACCATGGCGATGAGATCGGCGTGGGTTGGCGTCAGACCATAGCGGTTGAGAAGGCGCCGAGCCAGCGGGCCATGGACAACGTAGTGCTGATAGACTGGCGAGAACAGCGGGTGGCGCAGTTCTGGTAGCGCGAACAGATAGCCCCAGAGTTCGCGGAATGTCCGCGCTCTGGAGGTGGGAGCGCAGGACGCAAGACCGCACGATTCCGGTGCGCTGGGCGGAAAACCAAACAGGGCCGCGTACTGTGGGTCAACAAGCGCCTGATCCGCGTCGCGCACGCCGGCAAAGAAGATGTTGTACAGGCGTCTGGTGTCCCAGCTCTTGAGTTCTGCCAGCGACACAAAGCGTTCTTCCGCCAGCATCCGGGTGATCTGGATAACCGCATGAGCCAGCGCAAGATCCGCCAGCGGGCACTCCTGACTGTCTATCACTCGTATTTCAATCGCATTGCGGTCAAAACGAGCGATGGCACCACGGGCGTTTGCCCATTCGTCGTGCAAGATGCCTGTCGGGTCAAGGGGTTTTGTTTCGCGGTAGATGCGTTCCAGAATCTCTGTCTGATACGCTTCTGGTGTGAACACGGGTTCGGGGATGAGTTCGCCAGTCATGGACGGGATGCGCAGGGAATTGGTGCGGTAGTACTCCATCCGAGCGTCCAGCAGACCCGTAAAACCGCCGTCCAGATAGGGAGAAGCCGCAGCCAGCGCGGGAATGAGCGGCAAGACAACGCGGATGGCGGCGTGGAGCCGTCCAAATTCTTCGGCATCGGCAAAGGGCAGATTGATGTGGACAGACTGAAGATTTGTCCAGCCGTGGGTGTTGCACCCAAAAATCCGGTCGTATTCCTTGTAGATCCCTTCTTCATCCCGTGGGTAGAGCAGGGCGTCTTTTTTCGGATTCATCCACGGATGTGCGGCGGACGGCATGAGTTGTGCTCCTTGCGCTGCCAAAATGGCGTTGACCCGCGCCACCCCTGCCCGCAACGCTTCGAGCAGCGCCGCAGGTTCTGAGATGGGGCGGTGGCATTTGGCTTCGGCAACGTGCGCCACCAGCTCGTTTGACCACTCTACAGGAACGCCACCCTCTCCCGCAAAAACCAGCGCCTCCCCACCGTGATTGTCCGCTACCAGTTGATCGAGTACAGACTCGACAAGAGAGCGCACGTTGCGGGTTTGCCTGTCCACAACCATGTATTCAATCTCAATCCCGCACACTTCAAACAGTCCAAACGGTTTTGTAGCCATATATCCTTCTTCTCTCTTTACTTTCAAAACACTCTGCCTTCTCCACACGCCGGGTCAAGGGGCGGCTCGCCCCTTGCAGGTGCAGGGCAGCGCCCTGCCCGCCGGAGGCCACCCCCCTGATTACTTTCTCAACCGCACAATGCGGTCACGAAAGACTTGCATGATGCGCAGGTACAGGTCTTGTCCGAGCACTTCGTCTTCAATCCCGGCGTCGAGGCTGGGGTTGTCGTTGACTTCAATGATATAGGGCACCCCGTTGATCTCCTTGAGATCCACGCCATACAGCCCGTCGCCGATGAGATTGGCTGCGTCAAGCGCGGTCTTCAGGACGTGCGGGGGGACATCGGCAAGGGCAAAGGTTTCAGTCATGCCCCAGCGGTCGTCGTCGGTCTTGCCGGATTTGTTGTAAATCTGCCAATGGTGCTCTGCCATGTAATACTTGCAGGCAAAAAGCGGTTCCCCTGCCAGTACACCGATGCGCCAGTCAAAGTCGGTGGGCAAAAACTCCTGCGCAATGATGAGATCAGACTTCTCCAGCATCTCTTCACTGCTGGCGCAAAAGGCTTCCGGGGTAGCAACCTTGATGACACCAAGCGAAAAAGCGCTGTCTGGTTGCTTCAAAATACAGGGAAAGCCCAGCGTCTTGTGCGCTGTATGGATGTTGTCGCTGTGTACAATGGTTGTCTTTGGCGTCTTGATGTGGTTGTGCGCCAACAACTCCGCAAGATAGACCTTGTTGGTACAACGCAGAATGGATTGCGAATCGTCGATGCAGGGCATTCCTTCTATTTCAGCACGGCGGGCAAAGCGGTAGGTGTGGTTGTTGACTTGCGTGGTGTCGCGGATGAACAAGGCGTCGTATTCCAGAAGCCGGGTGTAGTCGTCCTTGTGGATCAGCTCTACATCAATCCCCAGCTTGGCGCCAGCGCGGATGAACTGCTCCACCGCACCTGCGTTTGACGGGGGCATGGGGTCGTGCGGGTTGATGAGCATGGCAAGAGAAAAGGGCGCGGGCGGGCGCTTGTTGCCGGTGCGCAACGGACGGGCGCAATAGTCTTGCATGGCCTCTAGCATGAAGGGGCGGTGGTCGTCCGGCACTTCACTCAACGCAATGGCGCTGATCCGCTTGAGGTGCCACTTGCCCTGCGGTGTCTTGATAAAAAAGGCGCGCAAGAGCGGTGCTGTGAGCATGTTGAAGAGTTTCAGGCTCAACTTTTCGTAACGCTTGGCAAGATTGCGTCCAAAATAGATGCTGAGGGTGAAACTTTCTCCTGCCAGCGGGGCAAAATTTTTCTGAATGATGTCGTCGAGTTCCCCATCAACATAGCCAGAGTAGAGCGAACCTTGCAGGTCGCGCATGGTGGAGACGCTCGGCATGGGGCGGTGTCCTCTGGCAGCAGCCAGCAAGGAGACATAGTACCCGTTGCTCTGATAGCGGTAACTCCTTGAAAGATTGAGCACTCGTGTGCCGGGTGTGCTTGCGTATCTGGGGTCGGTGATGTAGCGGCGCGGGGTGATGATTTCCACACCGGGGATAGACAGGTTCCATTTTTCCGCGCCATAGGCGACAATAAGAATCTTCACAGGGTTCCTTTATGGGAAGACTTGGCGTCCGTTCGAGGTTCAATGACAAGCAGGTTTGCGTCATAGGTAACAATGCCAAGCAGGATTGAACAGATGACGCGGTCGATCGGGACGGTATAACCATGCCCCTCGGCAAGGGGGTTGTCCGCATACGGGTCGGCTACGGACACCTCCCGGCTGGTCTGATCGTACCCGTGCAGCACCACAAAATGTCCGGCTGGCAGGCCGGCTATGTCGTTGTCTTCATTGGTTGCGGGGACTTCACGCGCTTCACGGTACAGATAGGTCGAACTGAGGCCGACCAGAATGGGGGTGCGGCGATTGAGGATGCGGCGGATGAGCGCACGGGTCAGATCTTCAAAGCGCAACACCCCGCCAAGCCCCAAAAAATCAAGATAGGCCTGACTGACCGTGTGCAACTTGGGATCTGCTTTGACAAGCATCTGCGCCCGGAGTTTGTCGGGAATGCGGGCGGGATCGCCGAGCAACCATGTCGGGTCAAAAGTTTTGAGGTCAAA
>JAVVPW010000128.1:0-5469 GCA_036655575.1 Bilophila sp. | reverse complement strand
TTTCCGTTATTTCTTCCCACGCAACAGGGCTTCGGGGTTGCGTTCGAGGGTGTTGGCGAGGATGCGGACAGCGCGGGCGGCGTCTGACATTTCGCGCAGAGTCTGGTTGAACTGGACAACGGTTGCGCCGTTTTTACCGACAACAGCGCGGGCGGAGGTCATGATCTGCCCAGCTTCTTGTGCGGTGCTGTTGATGGTTTTCAAGGTTGCGGTTGCCTCGTCAAGTGTCCCCATGATGTGGTGATCTGCGTTGACGGCAAGGCGCGAATAGGATTCAGACAGACCTTGAAGGCTGACAAGGGTTTTGTCTACATTGGCGGTGATTTGCTGCATCTGGAGCAACAGATCATCCATGTGCGCCATCATCTGCTTGGTGTCCGTTGTCTTGACAATGTGGTTGACGCCCTCGGTGATCTCAAGAATATTCGTCATGATCCGCTCAATGGGGAGCGTTGTGACTTTTTGCCAGATGTTGTCGAGCTTTGACGGAATGGTCGGGATTTCCGGGATGCCGTGGTAATCTTGAACCTTGGTGAGCTGTTGACGCAACTCAGTCGGCGGGTAGAACGTCATTTCAATCATGAGTTGCCCTGTCAGCAGGCTTTGTGTGGCAAGACTCGCCCGCAAACCGTGTGCCACCAGCTTGTCCAGATATTCCCGCGCACTGATGTCCGTGTCTTTCTGCTCAAACGAATCTTCTGAATTGTTGTCAAGCTCAACATAGACGGGTGTTTGAAACGCCATCCTGCCAAGATCGCCTGTCAAGCGGATTTCAACGACACGGCCTACTGGAACACCGCGAAACATGACAGGAGAACCGAGCGTCAACCCGTTGATAGAGCTGTCAAAAAACAGCACATAGCGGGTGGTGGTCTTGAACATCATCCCGGAACCGAACACCGCAAGCGCCATGACAAGCAGACTCAGTGCCCCGACTACAAAGGCTCCGATAAGCGTTTTATTGGCGGATTTACTCATGACATTGTCCTTGCATGGAGCCGGGTTTTCGGTTGCGGTTCAAGAAACGAACCACATCCGGCTGGGTCGCGTCGGTGCGCAGAAGGTGGGGATCACCTCCGGTCAGCATGGTGTGGGTTGCTGCGTCAAGAAAGACGCTGTTGTTCCCGATGGTGAAAATGCTGTCCAGATCGTGCGTGACCACCACCACAGTCATGCCCAGATTTTCTTTCAATTCCAGAATAAGCTCGTCAAGGAGCGCCGCACTCACAGGGTCAAGTCCAGCAGACGGTTCGTCAAAAAACACGATTTCCGGGTCAAGCGCCAGTGCTCTGGCAAGGCCAGCTCGTTTGCGCATCCCACCGCTGATTTCTGAAGGATAATAGTCTTCAAAACCCGCCAGACCGACCAGAGACAACTTGAGGGAGGTCTGTTCGCGCAGGCCTGCGGGGGAGAGCCTGGTGTAGCGCTGCAACGGGAGGGCTACGTTCTCGGCAAGTGTCATGGAACTCCACAACGCGCCGCTTTGAAAGAGCAAGCCCGTCCGGCTCAAAAGGCGCAGGCGTTCGTTTTCAGAGGATGCCCAGAAGTCGGTACCACTGTAGAGAACGTGCCCGGTCGCAGGTGCTTGCAAGCCCACAAGGACGCGCAGGAGAGAGCTTTTTCCGCACCCGCTTGGCCCCATGATGATGAAGACATCCTGCTTATTGATGGTGAAGGTGAGGTTGCCCTGCACCACATAACTGCCGTAGGCAATGGTGAGGTCTTGTACCTCAATGAGGGGAGTAGGGGTATTCATACGCTCAGGATGTTGCAAAGGATGGTCAGCACAGCCGTGGACAGGACGATGCCCACAATGGAAAACACCACAGCAGAGGTGGTAGCAATGCCCACTGCCTCCGCACTCCGCCCACAGCGCAATCCCTGATAGCAGCCCGTGATGGCGATGACAAGGCCAAAGACCACCCCGTGCGCCAGCCCTACCCAGAGGTTGTTCAGACCGAAACCTTTCTGTGTAAAGGTGTAATATTCCATAGGATCAAGTCCAAGTATCCCCACGCCGACAATGAAACCACCAAGGATGCCCATAAAGTCAGAATACAGCACAAGCAGCGGCGTCATGGCGGTCATGGCAAGGATGCGAGGCATGACCAGAAAGTCGGACGGTGCCACACCGAGCGTTGTCAGCGCGTCGATTTCTTCGTTGACCTGCATGGTGCCGATGACGGCAGCGTAGGAAGCGCCTGTGCGCCCGGCAAGAATGATGCCTGTCATGATAGCGCCCATGATCCGGGTCATGCCCACAGCAACCAGACTGGAAACATAGATTTCCGCGCCAAACATGCTCAGTTGCAGCACACCCACAAACGCCAGAATCAACCCCACCAGCAGACTGATGAGCGAGACAATGGGCAGTGCCTCGACGCCACCTTCTTGAATGCAGACCCAGACCGTGGCGGGAGTGCAGGAAGAGCGCCCCCGAAACAGCCGACCGAAACTCAAGACGATTTCACCGATAAAATTCAGGATGTTGACGCCCGTGATGGGGATGGAGAGAAACAGCCCCCCGATCTGTTCGAGCATGGACGTTGTGTGCTTGTTTTGCTTGGCATCGGTGTTGGGCGGAACAGCGAGGGCAAGCGCTGTCAGATTGCGCACCCCTTCAGGCAAGCGGGCATCGTGGACGGGGATGTTGTGCGCTTTGGCAAGCGCGACAAGCTGGGTGGTCAGCACCAGCAGACTGCTATCCCATGTGCCGAGTTTCTCGCCGGAAAGTTCCAGCGCAAGCACCGGGGAAGACGTCAAAAGAGGTATGGGATGGGTGCGTTTTCGGTGAAAAAAGCGCTTTTTTACCAGAGGAGGCTGGGAGGGAGGGGTCGCACGTTTTTGCAGCGACCAGCGTTTTTTCACGCTCCCTGAGACAGCCAGCGTCGTTGTGGTCAAAGCAGTGGCAGGCGTGGCAGGTGCGATGGACAGGGCGACTCGCAGCGCTTCCATGTTCTGTTCGATGCTTGCGGCGACTTGACGAGAGGAAGCGCCGATTTTCCAGTCCCCGCCGAAGGTAACGTGCAACACCCCTGCGTTGACTTCTATAGCAAGCAACGGTGCGTGTACTGTGCTGGTATGGGGACGCAGTTTGCGCATGTGACCTTTGCCCTCGTTTGGCAAAGGCCCTGCGCTCTTGTCAGTAAACGCGGTGGTCATACGGGTTTGCGGCTGACGGAAACTTTGGAGGGACGCAGCAGGCGTTCTTTGAGCAGATACCCGCGCTGGTGCAAGGTTGCGACAAGTCCCGCGTCCATATCATCCCGTTCTTCATAGGCAACAGCTTCATGGATGTCGGGATTGAAGGGTTCTCCCGGTTCGCCGACAGGCACAAATCCGTGCGGCTTCAGAGAATCGAGCAACAGCTTGCGGGTCATGGTCACGCCCATGAGCATGTCCTTGCAGGCTTCTTCCCGACTGCCGTACTGGATAGCCAGATCCAGACTGTCCAGTGCGGGGAGGAGATCTGCCAGCACGGATTCGGTGGCGTAGCGCAACTGTTCGTCGTGTTCACGCTGAAGACGTTTTTTGAAATTTTCCATTTCCGCAAGCGCACGCAAGCGGGTGTCATCGGCTTCGGCCTTGTCGGGACAGACGGGGCAGAGCGTTTCACGGCAGTGCTCTTCGAGCGATTTTTCGGTCAACGGTTTTTCGGTGAACGGTTCGCTCTCTGGGAAAAGTCCCGCGTCAGGCTGAAGGGGATTCGGTGTGGTCATGTAACTAACTCCTTATGTGATGGCGCTCGGTCGCAACCAGAATGCTGGCAAGCGCCTCGACTCGCGTTCTCCATACTATAGGACAAAGCCGTGATTCGGCAACACCTGAACGAGTGTTAGACAGTCTTTTCTACAGCCAACCAGCAGCGGACAGAGCGGGTGGTTGCGACCTGTACCAGCGGTGGCACGCTCAGGCAGCGGTCGTGTGCGTCACGACAGCGTGGGCGAAAGGGGCACCCTTGTGGCAGGTGTCCGGGAGCGGGCACGGTGCCGGGGATAGCGTCAAGTCGCTTTGTCGCTTGTGTCTGCAAGGTCGGAGCCGAGCGCATCAGCCCGGCGGTGTAAGGATGCAAGGGCTTGGCGAAGAGTTCACGCACAGGCGCCTGTTCCACGAGTGACCCCGCGTACATCACGCCCACCTCGTCCGCCATTTCTGCAACCACTCCAAGATCGTGCGTGATGAGCAACAAGCCCATGCCGCGCTGGTGTGCCTGTTCGCGCAACAGCGCGAGAATCTGCCCCTGAATGGTGACATCAAGCGCGGTCGTTGGCTCGTCGGCAAGCAGCAGACGCGGCTTGCAGGCCAGCGCGATAGCGATCATCACACGCTGGCGCATCCCCCCAGAAAGCTGGTGCGGGTAGTCTTGCAGCCGTTGTTCTGGCGCCGGGATACCCACTTGTCGGAACAGCTCCACGGCCTGTGCGCGGGCGTCTTGTCGGGAAAGGCGGGTGTGGCGCATGAGGGGTTCCATGACCTGTTCCCCCACCCGCATGACAGGGTTGAGCGAGGTCATGGGTTCTTGAAAAACCATGCCGATTTTGGCACCGCGTACCGCACACATGGCGGATTCGGACAGCGTTGCAAGATTTTGTCCCTCAAGCGCAACGCTTCCGGCGGTGATGCGTCCGGGGTCTGGGATGAGCCGCAACAAGGCCAGCGCGGTCATGCTTTTCCCGCACCCGGATTCGCCGACAAGGCACAGCGTCTGCCCCGCAGAGAGGGTAAAGGACAGCCCTTGTACCACAGGGACGCAACCGTTTGCGGTGTCAAAACCAACGGTGAGGTTGTGTACGTTGAGCAGGGGAAAGCCAGATTCAGGCATGGATTCTCCAGAAAAGAAGTCGTGGGTTGTCATATGGCCTGCATAGCGCATGTAGCAGGTGAGAGCAAGGATAGGTTGACGAGGTTTTTACGCGCTGGATGTTGACATCCATTCTCAAGAGTGTATAGCTATAGGAACAGATCAGCTCGTGTTTTTTGGAACAAAAACAGGGCGAGAACGAGAATCCCTGTTACCGGATATGAGGTTGCCATGTTCACCGATCAAGACACAGCAAAAGACAGCACCGCGCTGCAAAGCGCGAAGGACAAGGCAGCGTTGTGCGAGCCTTGCGCCACGCAATACATTTCCCTGCGCAAGATGCAGCAAGGGCAGAAAGCCCGGATCGCGCGCGTTCAGGCGCGGGGGGAGCTGGGGCGGCGCATCCGCGACATGGGGCTTATCCCCGGCACAGAAGTAGAAGTGGTGGGGCGTGCGCCGCTGCGTGATCCTGTAGCCTTGCGTCTGCCGGGGTTTACGATCAGCCTGCGCAACAACGAAGCTGATTTTATTGTCGTTGAAGTTCTCTAGAGCAGATTATTTTTGAAACGCTGTACGTTTCAAAAATTCATTTTGCCGAAAAACGTGGCGTTGCTCTCGATATCCGTACGGCTCGTTGCTCTCGCCTACGGCTATGCCCCTGCGGGGCA
>JAVVPW010000127.1:0-5545 GCA_036655575.1 Bilophila sp. | reverse complement strand
GACACAACAGAAACTCACTCCACCCGACAGCGAACAGGTGGCATTGCAAGGCACGCTTGAACGTGTGGTGTTCCACAACGCGGACAACGGCTATACCGTGTTCCGGGTCAGACCTGAAGGCAAGGATGAAGTCGATACCATAACCGTGATCGGCTACATGGGCAGTCCGCAAATGGGGGCGTCTCTGCTTGTACGCGGACGGTGGGTAAACAACGCCCGCTTCGGTCGCCAGATCCAGATGGAATCCTTTGAAAGTGTGCTTCCCGCCACCATCGAAGGTATCAAGCTCTACCTGTCCTCCGGGTTGATTAAAGGCATCGGCAAGTCCATTGCGGATCGGATTGTCAAAAAATTTGGCGAGGCCACCCTCAAGGTTCTGGACGAAGAACCAGAGAAACTGCTGGTCATCAAGGGGATCAGTCCCAACAAGCTGGGGCAGATCAAAGAATGCTGGGAGGAACATCAGGGCATCCGGGAACTGATGCTGTTTCTGCAACCTCACGACATCAGCGCGGCCTACGCCGTGCGCATCTACAAGCATTATGGCCCGCAGTCGCTTGCCGTAGTGCGCGAAAATCCCTATCGACTGGCCATGGACATCCGAGGCATCGGCTTTCTCACAGCGGACGCGCTGGCAGTCAAACTCGGCTTTGAAAAAGAGCACCCGCTTCGCATTCAGGCTGGGACGCTCTACACCCTGCTCAAGCTGGTGGACGACGGGCATGTCTATTATCCCCGGCAAGAGCTGGTAACGCAGACCTGCACGCAACTTGATGTGGCAGCAGAACAGGTCGAAACAGCTCTGGATGATCTGGCGCAAGAAGAGCGCGTGGTGCTTGAACAACTGGACGATCAGGTGGGGGTCTACATCTCGCGCTTCCACCACTACGAATCAAAAATCGCGTTTTATCTGCACCGCATTCTGGCCTCACCCAAATCCGTGAGCTTTCCTGATCCTGACGGGCTGGTGGACACGGTTGTTGCGGGACTGGGCATCGAACTGGCAGAAGAGCAGCTCAACGCCGTGCGCACCGCTTCCAAATCCAAGATGATGGTGCTGACAGGTGGCCCCGGAACCGGCAAGACAACGATTTTGAACGCCATTATCCGTGTTTTTGCCGAGCGGAAGGCCAAGATTCTGCTGGCGGCACCCACCGGAAGAGCGGCAAAGCGCATGTCGGAAGCGAGTGGTCGGGAAGCCCGGACACTGCACCGTCTGCTCGAATACAGCCCGCAAGAAGACGGTTTTGTCCGCAATGAAGACAACCCGCTGGCTTGCGGTCTGCTGGTGGTTGACGAGGCGTCCATGATGGACACCATGCTGGCCTACCATCTTTTAAAAGCCACCCCGCTCGGCGCCACGGTTGTTTTTGTCGGCGATATTCATCAGTTGCCGTCTGTCGGGCCGGGAAATGTGCTGCGTGATCTCATTGCCTCTGGAGCCATGCCCGTGGTGGAGCTGGTGGAAGTCTTCCGGCAGGCTGCGGCAAGTGAAATCATCTGCAACGCGCACCTCATCAACAAAGGTGAGATTCCGCATCTTGAATCCTCGCGGGATCGCCTTTCGGATTTCTACTTCATGCGCCAACAAGACCCGGAGCGCGTGGTGGACACCATTGTGGATCTGGTCAAGAACCACATTCCGCGTCGCTTTGGACTGGATGCGGTGAACGACATTCAGGTGCTTGCGCCCATGCACCGGGGGACAGTGGGAGCTGCCAACCTCAATCAACGCCTGCAAGAGGCGCTCAATCCGTCTGGTGAAGCGCTGCAACGTGGCGAACGCTTCTTTCGTCTTGGCGATAAAGTGATGCAGATTCGCAATAATTACGAAAAAGACATCTACAATGGCGACATCGGGCGTATTTCTCTGGTGAACAGCAAAGAAAAATGTCTGGTCGTGCGTTTTGACGATCGCCCGGTGAGTTACAAATGGGAAGAGCTGGATGAGATTGTCGCGGCATACGCTATTTCAATTCACAAGTCCCAAGGTTCGGAGTATCCCGCTGTGGTCATTCCTCTGATGACGCAACACTACATGCTGTTGCAGCGGAACCTCATTTATACCGGGGTTACACGAGGCAAACGGCTTGTCGTGCTGGTGGGTGAATCCCGCGCACTGGCCATGGCTGTCAACAACAACCGGATGCTCAAACGCTACACCTGGCTTGCAAGACGCCTTGGGGGAAAGTAACGCCTTCTTGCAACGTTACGCCCGGACATAGAGTCCCGGCGTCAGACCCTCGACAGGCTTATCACAGTGCAACACGCCGTCCATGCCGGGGTGAAGGACGGCTACCCGTTCGCCCCGGTGGTTTTCAAGACGATACGACCCCGGTCGCAAGGCAGGGCGGCGCATCCCCGGCAGCAGGATTGAGGCGTCACGATCCGCAAACCACGGCGAACGTACCTGAATCTGCCAGCTTGACGCATCAAGAGGTTGCATGAGTCGCGCCACAACAGGTCGAGACAAAAAGCCTTCAGGACGAGCCTCTACCCGCCGACGAGACAGGAAAAAGCCCGTTGAGAGCGGTCGAGACGCGGTATGGAACAGCTCGCGCACACAGTCTGCGGTACGAAGCGTTGCCAAGGGTGTGGTGAGCTGCTTGAGCGCACTGCGATAGACATCCACAACCTGCGCCACATACCCGCCGCTCTTGGTACGCCCTTCCAGCTTCAGCGCCCGCACCCCAGAACGCGCCAGCCAGCGGATGTAGCGGATCAGACACAGATCCTGCGGTGCCCAGATGCTGCTAAAAGCCTCGCCTTCCTGAATCTCCCAGAGCGGTTCGCCACTGCGCATCTGCTCCTCAACCGACAGCGCCACGCCACGGTACTCAAAGCGACAAGGCTGCGTACACCGTCCCTGATTGGCAGGACGATCGTTGACCCACGCGGAAAGCAGACAGTGCCCAGACAGCGCAAGACACATCGCCCCGTGGACAAACACCTCAAACTCAAAGCCCGGAAACGCGCCCACCAGATCCCGAATGGCTCGAATGTCCAGCTCACGCGCCAGATTCACCCGCCGCGCTCCAGCTTCTTGCCAAAACGCCACAGACTCCCTGTTGACAGTGTGTGCCTGCGTTGACAGATGGATCGAGATGTCCGGGCACACCCGCCGCGCCATGCGCAACACCCCCGCATCAGCAAGGATAAGCCCATCCACTCCCAGCTCCGGCAAGCCTTCCAGTGCCGCTTGCACCGCTGTGAGCTGACGATCATACGGCATGGCGTTCAGGCAGTAATACACCCGCACCCCCGCACTGTGCGCGTCTCGCACCGCTTGCTGTAGCTCCACGCCACAAAAGCCCGAACAAGACGTGCGCAGACTCATCTCTGGCCCACCCAGATACACCGCATCCGCACCGTACAAAATGGCGGCTTCAAGCTGTTCGCGTCCACCAACTGGCGCTAACAATTCCGGCAACGTTGTGTTCATGAGAGACTCCCAGATGTGGGTGAGGTGGGTGCTACGGGTGAGGCTTTCCACTGGCTCACCACTACACCGCCAAGCACAAGGACACAAGCACATCCCTGCCCAAGCGTCAGCCGTTCGTCAAGAAACACGATACCCATCAGTAAGGCAATGACTGGCACAAGATTGATAAAAGCCCCAGTCCGTGCAGCCGAAACGCGCTTGATTGCGTAATTATAGCACAAAAAAGAAATCAGCGTGACCCCCACTCCCAGATAGACCACCGCAAGCGTCGGCCAGAGCGGAAAATGTTCAGGCAGTTTGACGATTGGCAACGCCAGTGTGGGCAAAAAAAACAGGCTCCCCAGCAACGATTGCACCAGCGTGATGAACAAGGGTGAGCACGCCGCAGACAGGCGCTTGGCACACACAATGTACAGTGCGCCACAGAGCATGGCGCAGGCCTCAAGCGAATTGCCAAGCACAGGATTGGTGGCGTTTTCAGTGGCGATAGCCCCATAGCTCAACCAGAAGACACCAGCCACAGCCAACACAAATCCAACCCAGACTCTGGGCAGAAGTCGTTCGCCCAAAAAAATCCACGCCGCAGCCACCACGCCAAGCGGCAACACGCCCGAAATCATCCCAGCTTGCGAGGCCGTGGTGTAGTGCATGGCGTAGCCTTCAAACACAAAATACAGACACGGTTCGCACAACGCAAGCAGCACAAGGAATTTTATGTCACCTGGTTGCAACCGCACAGGCTCCGCCTTACGCCGCATCACCCCCCAGAGCACGATCAGCGCGACAAGCGAAGTTGCCATGCGTCCGAATACCATGACCATAGGATCAAAGGCGCTCACCGCTATCTTGAGGGCAATAAAAGAACTCCCCCACAGCAACATGGCGACGCAAAGAGCGCTGTTCGCAAGCGCCTGTTCCGAAAGGTGTGTGCGCAACAAATGCCTGTCCTTGGGTAAAGATTGCTGCCGATGGTGAGAGTATCTCTACCGCGTGACGGCACAAAAAGCCAGCCCCGTAACAGCGTCTGGTTCCTGAAGACAGGAGGCTTGCCTTTTCAGCAACCGTCTCGTAGGTTCATACACAACGCGCAAGTGTAAGGAGAGACCATGACGGAACGCACAGGCTCGTATGTGATCGGCTATCGGTGTGTCGTCTGCGGGGCGGTGTACGACACGTCCTTTACCGGATACGTCTGTCCCAAGCACGGCAACGAAGGTATTTTGGATGTTCTGTACGATTACGAAGCCGCCGCCCGCGAGTGTACCCCGGAAAACTTCGCGGCAACGCGGCTACACGGCTCTCAAAACCGTCAAGGCATGTGGCGGTACCGCGCTCTGTTGCCCTTGCCGCTTGCGGCTCTGGTGCCGCCGCTCCTTGTGGGGGGTACCCCGCTCTACGCCGCACCCCGTCTTGCCGCCCGCATGGGTGTGAAGCACCTTTGTATCAAGGACGACGGGCGCTCCCCCACAGCATCGTTCAAGGACAGAGCCAGCGCGCTTGCGGTCTCCCTTGCCCGCCTGCAAGGTGCCACGGTGGTGGCTACCGCAAGTACAGGCAACGCCGCCGCCGCGCTTGCCGGGATGTCTGCCGCCATGCAACAACCTTGCGTTATCTTTGTCCCAGCCTCGGCACCCGCTGCCAAAATCGCGCAACTTTTGACCTACGGCGCCACCGTGTACACCGTACAAGGCACCTACGATCAGGCTTTTGAGCTGTGTATGCAGGCCTGCACGCGCATGGGCTGGTACAATCGCAACACCGGGTACAACCCATTTATGGCGGAAGGCAAAAAGACGGCGGCCTATGAACTTGCGGAACAACTCAACTGGGATGTGCCAGACGCGCTGTTTGTGAGCGTTGGTGACGGTTGCATCATCGCCGGAATGCACAAGGGATTCCGCGACTTGAAAGCACTTGGTCTTATTGACCGCGTGCCTCGCCTCTACGGGATTCAGGCCGCCGGGAGCGACTTCATGACGCAAGCCTTTGAAAACAACGAGGATGTGCTGACCAAAGCGCCTATTGAGGCCAGCACACTCGCCGATTCCATTTGCGCCGGACTCCCACGAGATCGGGTCAAGGCGATGGCTGCTGTGCGAGAAA
>JAVVPW010000126.1:0-5575 GCA_036655575.1 Bilophila sp. | reverse complement strand
GTCCGCGTTCCAAGTTTTCAGATCCGCAGCTACGGGCAATACCGAAACCAGAATCTGCTCTTCACCGCGACAATCACCATCGAATTTATTGTCTATGATGGAGAAACCAATACCGAGATCTGGCGCTCCGGCATCATCACCTACGACGAAAATTACGAAAACGCCAACGAGGAAACAGCCATCAAGGAAGTCGTACACATGGCCTTGCGCCGCTGCATGGACAGTCTGCAACAGCGGTTCTGAGAGCTTCGGAGGCTCTTCCAATGACGACACGTCACGGGTTTACACTTTGCATCTGCCCAGATGGGAAGCTCCTCCGCCAGCAAATAGAGGAGCTTCTGGCTGTGGTGCCGGGTACAGATCCATGGGAACGGCATGTCTTCTGGGGGGATGAAGACTTGCCGCGCACGTTCTGGGAACTGCTCACGCTGCAAGGCCTGTTTGCAACGCCCCGCGCTCTGATCGTGCGCAACGCCCACAATCTCCCCGCAGACATCTGGAAACGCCTCTCGCCCGCCCTTGCGCATCCAAATCCGCTGACGTGGCCGCTGTTTTGTATGGAAGGCTCGTGGGAAAAAGGGCAACCCAAAATTCTGGCGCACATCGCCAAACTGTCCTGCTACGCCTTTGCGGACAAAAAAGGCTGGATCTGGCGCTCTCCGGGACTGGACGGACGCTCTCTGCGCCGCTATATCCAGAGTCAGGCCAAAACACTGGGGCTAACGCTGGCACCGGGCAGTATTGAGGCTCTGATCGAGGGACTGCCACAAGACGCAGCGGCTGTGGACAATGAGCTGGAAAAGCTGTCACTCCTTGTAGGAAACACCCCGTTGACACCAGAGCTGGCTCGAAGTGTCAGCCATACGGCGGCGTTCAATGTCTTCACCTTCTTGCGTCAGTTACAAGCTGGGCAGGCCGCGCACGTCTGGAAAAGTGTGCTTGAAGAGCAACGAAAGGGAGAGGAACCCCTCTTCTACCTGCTTGCCATGTTGCAGCGCGAAGCCCGCCAGCTCTGGCAACTGCTCGCAGGTGAACAGCTACGGATGGCACCCGCTGATCTTACCGCCAAACAACAGACCGCAACTCGGCTTGGGGTCACGGGCCTGGCAAAAGTGTGGGACGCCATGCACACGGCAGAACTCGCCGTCAAATCCGGTCGGCGGTCACCCGCACAGGCGCTAGACGGCCTGATGGGAGAGCTGACCTTGCTCTTTGCGCGCCCGCAACGCAGCGCTCCTGTTCGCTCTGACGCGACACGAACCTAGCGCTGGTGCGACACGGAGTGTTTCAAAAACAATCTGCTCTAGTGCAGCGCGTTTTTTCAATTTCTCATTTGCAAGTATACCGCCCCCCTCTTGCGTACCTTTAAGGACTGCTTATATGTCAAGCGATAAGCCCCATTATCTTGGTCATCGTGCTCGTCTGCGTGAACGTTTTGGTCAAGACTCCTCGGTTCTTGAAGAATACGAAGTGCTCGAAGTGTTGCTGGGCTATGGTTTGCCACGGCGTGATACCAAGCCGATCGCAAAGGAACTGCTTGATCGCTTTGGCACCATTCGAGATGTTATGGAGGCGGTTCCTGCGGAATTGCAGGATGTCCCCGGTGTTGGCGTTGGGGTCACCACCATGTTGCACGTCTTCCGGGAAATGTGGGCTAGATGTGCAGAAACACCCACCCGCAAAAGAGAACTCCTCTGCACGCCAGAGGCTGTTGCAAGGATGGTCACGGCGCGGTTGAGTGGGTGCCCCCACGAAGAACTCTGGTTGGCAACCGTTGACGCGCAAAACAGACAGATCGGCTGGGAGCGCGTGTCAAAGGGAACCATCGGCACCACCCCCTGTTACCCGCGAGAGGTTCTGGAGCTGGCGATCAAGCGCAAGGCCAGCGGCTTTATTCTGGTACACAACCATCCGGGAGGCACACCAAGAGCCTCCGCACCGGATCTGGAAGTCACCAGAAATCTGGAGTACACCGCACAAGGGATGGGCTTGCGCTTGCTTGACCACATCATCCTCAGTGATGGCGTTTGCTACAGCATCCGCAAAGAGGGGCTGATCAACGCACGAAAAGACATGCGTTGCGCCTGAAATGACAACACCATTGCAGAAGAAACAGGCTCATTCCTCTACAATATAAGGATACTATTATGACGTTTGATTCAGACAACGAAAATAAAAACGAGGAGACACCAACTCGCCGCCGTCGCAGGACGCCGCGCCGTCGTGCGGCTGCCCAGCTTCAGGACGGACAGATGGACGCCTCCACAGAAGATATGCCACACCTTCAGGAAATACCGTCAACCATGCCGCTGCTTCCGCTCCGGGATGTGGTTGTTTTCAACTATATGATTGTCCCGCTCTTTGTGGGGCGCGAACAGTCGGTGCAGGCTGTGGAAGCCGCCGCCACCCAAGGTCGGCATATTTTCTTGTGTGCGCAAAAAGACGGACAGGTGGACAACCCGACCGCCGAAGATCTGTACCCGCTGGGTTCTGTGGCGCTCATTCTGCGTCTGCTCAAGACCCCGGACGGACGCATCAAGGCGCTGGTGCAGGGTGTTTCTCGTGCGCGGCTGGTGGCGCTGTACGAAGAGGGTTCGCACATGACAGCCAAAGTAGAGCTGTTGCCCGAACCTGAAGCCACCGCTCCTGAAGCCGAACAAGAAGCCCTCACCCGCTTTGCCCGCGAACAGTGCGAACGGATTCTGAGTATGCGCGGTATCCCTACGGGCGAAATCATGGGGGTTCTCAGCAACGTCAACGAACCCGGACGCCTTTCAGATCTGATCGCCGCCAACCTCCGCCTCAAGATGGAAGAAGCGCAAGAGATTTTGCAGTGCGTTGACCCGATGGATCGTTTGCGCCTCATCACCACCCACCTCATGCACGAGGCGGAAGTGGCGACCATGCAGGTCAAGATCCAGACCTCTGCCCGTGAAGGCATGGACAAGGCGCAAAAAGAATATTTCCTGCGCGAACAGCTCAAGGCGATCCGCAAGGAACTTGGCGATGCCACGGATTCTGATGAAGAACTCGAAGAAATCACCAAGGCACTCGACAAGGCCGGACTCCCCGCTGATGTGCGCAAAGAAGCGGACAAGCAGCTCAAACGCCTCGCCTCCATGCACGGTGATTCTGCTGAAGCGGGTGTGGTGCGCACCTATCTGGACTGGCTTGCTGAACTGCCGTGGAAAAAGGGTTCCAAGGATCAGCTAGACATCTCAAAGGCAAAGTCTGTTCTGGATGAAGACCATTATGGCCTTGAAAAGATTAAAGATCGTATCCTTGAGTACCTGAGTGTGCGCAAGCTCAACCCGGATTCCAAAGGGCCTATTCTGTGCTTTTCTGGGCCTCCCGGCGTGGGGAAGACGTCGCTTGGGCGCTCTATCGCCAAAGCCCTTGGGCGCAAGTTTCAGCGTATTTCGCTTGGCGGGATGCGCGATGAAGCGGAAATACGGGGGCATCGGCGTACCTACATCGGTGCCATGCCCGGACGGATCATCCAGTCCATGAAACAGGCTGGTACCCGCAATCCTGTGGTTGTCCTTGATGAAATAGACAAGCTCGGCAACGACTTCAGAGGCGACCCCTCTTCCGCTCTGCTTGAAGCGCTTGACCCTGAGCAGAACTTCAATTTCAGCGATCACTATCTGAACATGCCGTTTGATCTTTCAAAAGTGCTGTTCATCTGCACCGCAAACCATCTGGAAAACATTCCGGGTGCGCTGCGCGATCGCCTCGAAATCATTTCTCTGCCCGGCTACACCCAACAGGAAAAACTCGCCATCGGGCACAAATACATTCTGCCCAAGCAGAAAAAAGAAAACGGCCTCAAGGACGATGACCTGACCCTGCCGGACGCCGCCATGAACCGGATCATCCGGGAATACACCCGTGAAGCCGGCTTGCGCAATCTGGAGCGGGAAGTGGGTTCGGTGTGCCGCAAGGTGGCCAGACGCAAGGCTGAAGGGGAAAAGCCGCCCTTCCGGGTCACGGCAACGAGCCTGCCCAAACTGCTCGGTGCGCCGCGTTTTCTTGACGATGAAAACGAGAAGAAGCTCATCCCCGGCGTGGCGCTCGGTCTGGCGTGGACACCCGCAGGTGGTGAGATCCTGCACATCGAAGTCTCCACCATCAAGGGCAAGGGCGGGCTGATCCTCACCGGGCAACTTGGCGATGTCATGAAGGAAAGCGCGCAAGCCGCGCTCACCTATGCGCGTTCCAAAGCCGAAGAGCTGGGCATTGCGCAAGACTTTGCCGAGCACACGGACATCCATATCCACGTTCCCGCTGGCGCCACCCCAAAGGATGGCCCTTCTGCGGGTGTGACGCTGGTGACAGCGCTGCTCTCCGCCCTCACCGGGAAGTCTGTGCGGGGCGACTTGTGCATGACAGGCGAAATAACCTTGCGCGGGCGGGTTCTCCCGGTCGGCGGGATCAAGGAAAAAGTGCTTGCCGGGGTGACGCGAGGCTTGAAGCACGCCATCATTCCTGCCAAGAACGCCAACGATCTTGAAGACATCCCCCACGATCTGCTTCGCAGGATCACCATCCACACCGTTGACACCATTGACGAGGTACTGCCGCTCGTTTTTGAATAAGACGCTACTAGAATAAAACACCAACAGGGGCGAGGCTGACACAAGGCCTTGCCCCTGTTGGCGTTTCACCGCGTTTCAAAAATCAGGACAAAAGGGTCATGCAGTGCGCACTCAGCTTGATGCCAAGGTGCAACGCAAGGATGCCAAGGCAGATCTGACCGCACACATTGAGGGCAAGCGCGAACCAGTCGCCGCCTTCAAGCAGGATTTGCGTGTCAAAGATGAAGCTGGAAAAGGTGGTGAACGAACCCATGAACCCGGTCAGTAAAATGATCCGCGTGCCGTCTTCAAGGACATGAAACAGCCCCGCCAGCCCCCAGATAACGCCAAACAAAAAGCAGCCCAGCACATTCGTGATGAAGATGCCCCAAGGAAACGCCCCGCCAAGCAGAAGCCCTATTCCGCTTGAAAGACCGTACCGCGCCAGCGCACCCAACGCGCCAGCAAGTCCAAACAGCAGGAGATGTTGCACGCAAACCACCTGTAACGAGAGCAGATTGTTGTTGAAAAGGCTCTACGGCATTACAATAAAAAAGCGGTCGCAAGGCCAAGAAAGATAAAGAACCCCGCGCTGTCGGTGATGGCGGTGAGAAAGATACTGGAGGCTTGCGCCGGGTCACGCCCAAGCGCACGAAATATCAGCGGAATGGCGCCGCCTGCAAGCGAACCAAGCACCATGTCGCCCATGAGTGCCACCCCCATCACCATGCCAAGCTCTGGAGACGACGAAATGTACCATGCGCCACAGCAGGCCAGCAAGGCCATGATGACACCAGAAGCGATCCCGATCTTGCCTTCACGCAACACGGCAAGCCAGGCTTTCTTGTGGTCAAAACGCTCTGTCGCCAGTTGTCGGATCATGACGGCAAGCGCCTGCTGTCCGGTGTTCCCGGCCTGATTGGCCACCATCGGCATGAGCACGGCAAGCAGCGCCATGTCCGCAATGGAGCCTTCAAACAGGTAGACCACACAAGCGG
>JAVVPW010000125.1:0-5580 GCA_036655575.1 Bilophila sp. | reverse complement strand
AGGCCGTGGCCCTGGCCCGGCGCCTGTGCGACAAGAAGGTGGCGGCCGTGGTCGGCCACCTGCAGTCGGGCACCACGCTGCCGGCCACATCCATCTACCACGACTGCGGCATCGTCATGGTCACGCCCGCAGCCAGCAACCCGGCTTTCAGATACTCCGCCTTGTCGTGATTGAGCTTTGCCATGTGCCGCAAGCCTGTACTGCCCACACTTGCCAGATAGATGCCGCAAGTGAGCGCACACAATCCCGCGTTGGAACAGATGTTCGAGACAGCTTTTTCACGCCGGATGTGCTGCTCACGGGTGGACAAGGTGAGCACAAAAGCCCGCTTGCCCGCTGTATCTGTGGTCTGCCCGACCAGACGACCGGGGAGATTGCGCATCAGACTCTTGCGAGTCGCCATCAGGCCGAGATAGGGGCCACCAAAGGACTGTGTTAGCCCAAGACTCTGCCCTTCGCCACACACAATATCCGCACCCTGACTGCCCGGCGAAGTCAAAAGACCAAACGCCATCGCCTCGGTGAAGCCGGCAACAAGCAAACCCTTGCGCTCATGAATCCAGTCCGCCTGTGCGGACAACGGTTCAATGACCCCAAAGAAGTTGGGCGATTGCACAAGCAGTGCCGCCAGATCCTTGCCATCTTCAGCAAGGGCTGCGGTATCGGTGATCCCTTCTGCCGTAACCGGAAGCGTGACAACCGTGATCTGCGCCGCCGAACAATAGGTGTCCACCACACGCCGATAATTCGGATGCAAGGCCGCAGAGACCGCAATCTTGCTGCGCTTGGTGACACGACACGCCATGAGGGCGCCTTCTGCCAGCGAGGTAGCACCGTCGTACATGGAAGCGTTGGCAACTTCCATGCCGAGCAAGCGTGCAATGAGCGTCTGAAACTCGAAAATAGCCTGCAACGTCCCCTGGCTCATCTCCGGCTGATACGGCGTGTAGGCGGTGTAAAATTCCGAACGACTCGCAAGAGCTGGCACTACGGCGGGGATGTAATGCTGATAGCTCCCCGCGCCTACCCATGCAGAACCTGCGGCGGGCATGGCTCCTGCCAGCTCTGCGGCACGCGCCTTCAAATCCCACTCCGTCAGCGCAGTGAGGTTCAAAGGTTCCTTGTGGCGACAATGTTCAGGTACAGAAGCAAACAACTCTTCTACCTGAGAAACGCCCACCACATCCAGCATCCGCGCTTCATCTTCTGCGGTATGAGGAAAATAACGATGCATTACAACGTCTCCAGATGTGCCTTGTACCCTGTAGCGTCTAGCAGGCCACCAGCCGTTGCGCTTTCGATTTCAATGATCCAGCCGTCACCGTAGGGCGACTGGTTCACGAGTTCCGGCGCGTCCACCAGCGCCTCGTTCACGGCCTTGATCGTGCCACTCACAGGCATGATCAACGGACTGACCGACTTGGTGGATTCCAGCGTGCCAAATTCCTGCCCTTTCTCGAAGCTGTCACCAACGGCGGGAAGCTCCACATAGGTCAGATCGCCAAGCGCGTGCTGGGCGTAATCGCTGACGCCAATGCGCCACGGTGCGGAGGTGCTTATCCACTCATGATCTTCAGAATACAGCAATTCGGCAGGAATATTTGTATCAGACATGCAAAACCTCTCTAAAAATGTTGAGATGAAGGATAGTATTACAGGGAACCAAGCGCCTTGCGTGCGGTACGCGCAGGGCGAACATCGGTCACAATGGCAACTTCGATGGTGCGTCTAGGATCAGCAAGCGTGATGCGTTCGCCGGGCGCTAGAGGCCGATTCACACGCACAAAACCGCAGACAAGCCCCTTGGGATTGAACCCTTCTGGCTTGTCAGGACTGGCAAGACTGACAATCTCGCCGTTGACCCGCCCGATGGACACATCCGCCACACAGGTGAGCACATCGCCAATGACTTCACCGTGCAACAGCACCTGCGGATGCACGGCATGATCTGGGGAGGTCACCTTGCGCGGGTCAAAACCACAGTAGGCAAAGGTGTACGCGGCCTTGCCCGCGTCAAGCGCAGCCACAAGCGCGCTTCGCCCAAAAAAGTCTTTTGTCCACTCGCCGTGTTCGTCTTTGGGCAACGTGAACGGCCATGGGTTGTTGACAAAAGGCCACGGGCCAATGTCTTGCTGTGACAACGGAAGCACCGCACCCGCCCGGAGAGAGTCGCGTGCCGCAAGCCCGCAGGGAATGACGCCCTCGTCTTTTCCGGCTTCAAGAATGGCGTTCCAGACCGCAACAGCCTTATCATGGGGCACAAAAATCTCAAACCCCTGTTCCCCGGTGTAGCCGGTACGCGACAAGAAGATGGGCGAACCGTCAGTCAGAAACACATCGCTTTGTGCCAGCTCAATGTCACCCTTGAAGGTGAAATAGGGCATTTTGCCAAACACGGTATCTGGATCAGCCAACAGTTTGCGCATGACGCGCACCGAAGCCCGACCTTGCAGATCAAGTTTGGTGTAGGTGCCCGCAAGGTCACGCACAAGAATGTCTTTGTGTTCACGACTCGACCAGTCCCGAAGTGCGGCCGCGATGCGCTCACCCTTGCCCACATTGAGCACGACAAAATACCGCCCTGCGGACAACGGATAGACGATGGCGTCGTCCACCACGCCGCCGCTCTCGTCAAGGAACGCGCCGTAGGCAGCCCGTGGGCCAGACAGTGCCAGATCCTTGGTGAACGCCCATTGCAGAGCTTCTAGCGCCAGCACACCGGATGTCCCTGTGGCGTCAGAAACCATGATCCCCGCCATGTGCCCGATGTCAAACAAGCCCGCGCCTTTGATGACCGCAAGATGTTCCTTGACCGCACCAGTGGGGTACCACAGCGGCATGTCCCAGCCGCCAAAATCAACAAGATTCGCACCAAGCGCCTGATGCGTCGCGTGAAGAGCCGTTTGTTGCAACATGGGAACTCCGTATTCTTAGGGGATTCGTGTCCGCAGAGCATTTTCATAATGAAAAGGCTCTAGAGCACATAAGGAACTTTCAGATTGAATCCCTTGTAGACAATGTAGGTTTCAACAGACGCTACTTTGTCGTGACATTTTGAAAATTCGCTGGTGTAAAAATCAAGCAATCCAAAGTCTTCAGTCAGCAACACCGTGAGCACAAGGTCATGGCGTCCGGTGAGCACAGCCACAGACACCACGCCCCGGAGTCTGGAAAAGGCTTCGCCTTCCTGCACCAGATCCGGCGATGTCAGTTTGATAGCCACAAGGGCTAACGTATGCCCCGGAAGTCGCTCCACATCTACTTGCCCGCAGATGTCAAGCACACCCTCTTCAATCAGCCTTGCCGAACGGGTACGCACGGTCACTTCAGACAGACCGAGATCAGCGGCAATATCCCGAAACGAGGCCCGCCCATTGCGCAAGGCCTTGATGATGCCGAGATTGGTGTCGTCGAGCTTGATTTTCATCGTCCTGTCCAGTTGTGTTTTTCAAAAGGGAACCTCTCTGGAACAGAGCTTTACAAAAAGCTCCAAAACAATGTGTTTCGCAAAATATACCCTGTAAAAATTTTAATTCAAGAAGATTCTAGCTGTTCTTTTTTTAACATGCACCTATTCCTTACAAGGCAAACAAAGAAAGACTAGCTCTGTCTCCCGCGACTGTGGTGGAGTTGCCAGAAGGACAGGAGGATACCAAGGATATTGAGCAGGCTGAACAAACTGATATTCATGTGCATGGCTTCAAGAAACGCCACGGTGTTGCCGGGATTGAGCGACTCAAGCCCCAGATAACGGTTCATGCTTACAGAAACAATGACCATGCTGGAGAGCATCCCCATCGTGCGGATGGTTCCCAGAAGCCCGGAGGCCTGACTCAAATGCGCCAGATCCACACTGCCCATGATGGCGCTGGTGTTGGGTGCGGCAAAAAAAGCCAGCCCCGCACCAACCCAGACCTGCGCAAGCGGCACTTCCCACAGCGCAGACCCCGCGTTGAGACGTGCCGCCATAAAAAGACCCACCCCGCCGAGCAAGAGGCCAAGCAGGGCTATCCGAGTTGCGCCGTGTCGATCCGCAAGTTTGCCCGCCCACGGCGAAAACAGGAGCTGTACCCCCGGTTGCACCGAAAGCACCAGTCCCGTGTGCAACACACTCAGATGCTGGATACCCTGAAGATAGAGACTATAATAAAACAACAGCCCGAAGCTGTAACAATTGACCAGAAACAAGACCAGAATATTGGCGACAAACGTGCTGTTGTGTACAATGAAACGGACATCGAGAATCGGATACGAAAGCCGCAGTTCCGCTTTGATAAACAGGGCGATGAACACAAACCCGACCAGCAGCAAGCCAAGTCCCCAGAGATTCAGCGCAATCCACGTCGCGCCCAGCGAAATACCGCAAATCCCCAGACTGTACAACACAGCGCCCTTCCAGTCGAAAGGCTGATCTGGGTTGCTTGTCCAGTCGCCTTTTACCGTAAAGGCCATGAGCAACCACGCCACAATACCAAGCGGCACCACGCAAAAAAACAGATACGGCCAGCCAAGTGTCGAACCGATCACACCCCCGATGGCAGGGCCGCAAGAAATACCCGCAAAAAGCCCGACTGACGAGATGCCAAGCACCCGCCCCCGCATGGCAGGGGGTGATGACGCGATCAAAATAGCCAGCGCGCTGGTGTTCATCATGGCTGTCCCCACAGCCTGCACAAACCGACAGACCAGAAACAACGTCATGGTCGGCGAAAGGGGCGTGACCACGGACATGATGATAAAAATCGCCAGTCCGATCAGAAAGAGCTTGCGCCGCCCCTTCATATCGCCAATGCGTCCGGCTATCAGATGAAAAATCGACAACGAAAGCGAATAGACCGCCCCCACCAGCCCCAGTTCCATAGCGCTGGCATGGAGATCCGCGCCGATAGCGGGCAACAGGGGACTCACCCCGGACATCATGAAGGGGAGTAGAAACTGCGCCGTGGAAACGGCAATGATGATCGAACGCAACGAAGCTCGCTGCTCACCAGAAGGACGCACTTTTTCAAGCGCAGACGCATTCACGTCAGCACGCTGTCGGTTCTTGCTATTCATTCTGGCAGTATAAAGCGACTCAAGTACCCGGTCAAGAACCGCTCTCACCCCAGTCTTTTCTCTTGTCTTTCTCTAGACAACAGGCTGTGCTTTGGATATCCTCCTCTCGTTTGACTGCAATCTGCTCTAGACAAAAAGGAATACTCATGCGCACATGTTTTTTGACCTTTATTGTGATGGCTCTGCTTGCCACAAGTGTACAAGCTCAAGACGAAGCCCCGCGTTTCAACATTTCCACGCAAGGTGTCAACTCCGCTAGTGTGGACAACAGAGGTGCCGAATATTCTGTGTTCAACACCAATGTGATGGCGAAATACAAGTGGTTTACGCTCAACTACAGCCGTTCGGACTACAACTGGGAGCACACCTCTGCCCTGCCTTTTAGCAAACACAAGGGCAATCCGTGGGATACGTTGCATCTTCTTGCGCTTGATGCCAAGACCGAAGGCCCTCTTTCCGATACGTTCGGCTGGTTTGCGGGCGGGACGTTAAGCTCAGGATTTGAAGACCAGATCGCCAATTCCT
>JAVVPW010000124.1:0-5587 GCA_036655575.1 Bilophila sp. | reverse complement strand
TTGTGTTTCTCATGTTTTGTTGCAGCCGCTACGGCTGGGGATGGAATAAATTCATCGCGGAAACAGATCAAGGGCAAGGCCTGCGCTTTCCGCACTGGATCAAGCCCTATTTGCAATACGTCCTGCCTCTTTTGCTTCTTTTTGTCTTACTCAACGGCTATATCGACAAATTTACGCAGTAAAGTCTTTCAAGGACACGCAAGGACACGCCATGAATCTGATCTGCTTCGGAGATTCTATCTGTGCGGGGTACGGTGCCCGTCCGGGAACAGGCTGGGTGGCACAGCTCGACGTGCTGGCTCGTGCGCTTCCCCAGCCGATACACGTCAGCAATGCCGGTGTGAGCGGCGACACCACTGCGGACGGACTGCGGCGTATGGCTCGTGATGTGGAGCAACACCACCCGGACGCCGTGTACATCCAGTTTGGTCTGAACGATTGCAGCTTCATCTGTCGTCAGCCGGACAAACCGTGGACAGCCCTCAAACCCTACATGCACAACATGGAAGAGATGATCCAACGGGCCTTTCATGCTGGAGCGCGTACCGTCTTTGTGGCGACCAATCACCCGGTTGCCCCTGACCCGCTCGGCTGTGGCACCGATCAATACCTGCAAAATGTCCTTGCGTACAACGAGGCGTTGCGTCGAACCTTTGCTACGCGGCGAGGGCTTGTGTTCATCGACCTTGAAAAGAGGATTCGTGCCGAATGCGCGCACCCGGAGCGCCTCCTCCTTGCAGACGGCGTTCACCTCAGTCCTGCTGGAAACGACCTGTATTGCACAATCAACAGCAACCTGATGCTTGGCAATCTTGAGCGTTGAGCATGGAAAAGGCACCCAAAAAAACCAACGCAGCCCGGATACTCGACGAGCTGGGCATTGACTATGCGCTGCTTGAAGCCCCAGTTGACGTGTCCGATCTTTCAGCCGTGGGCATGGCTCACGCTCTTCGTGTCGAACCGCATGAGGTCTACAAGACGCTGGTGGTGCGCGGGGATCGAAACGGCATTCTGCTGGCCTGCATTCCCGCTGCCGCAGAGCTTGATTTCAAATTGCTGGCAGTTGCTTCTGGCGACAAAAGCACAAGCATGGTACCACTCAAGGAAGTGCAGCCCCTTACAGGCTACATTCGCGGCGGCTGTTCTCCCATCGGGACAAAGAAGCCCTACCCTGTGTATCTGGATGAGAGCGCTATCCTGCTCGACCGCCTTTTTGTCAGCGCAGGCCACCGTGGCGTCCAGTTCCACCTCACCCCAGACGACCTCATCCGTGCCGTCCACGCCACCTACGCGCCGCTTACACGAAGTTGACGCGCCCTGCGGTGAGCTTGACAGGCGGACGTTTGTCTGCAACAGAAAACGGAAATCATTTTCGAGGTGAAACATGAATTCTGTTGATAGCCAGATGCAACTGATCAAACGCGGCTGTGCCGATCTTATAGATGAAGGCGAATTGCGCAAGAAGCTGGAACGCGGGAAACCTTTGACCGTCAAAGTCGGGTTTGACCCAACAGCCCCGGATCTACACCTTGGACACACCGTCCTTATTCACAAAATGCGGCATTTTCAGGAACTGGGACACACCGTAGTCTTTTTGATTGGTGACTTTACCGGACTCATTGGTGACCCCTCCGGGCGCTCTGTCACCCGCCCGCCCCTGACGCCTGAACAAGTCGCCGCCCACGCTGAAACCTACAAGCAGCAAGTCTTCAAAATCCTTGATCCAGAAAAAACAGTCGTTGATTTCAACTCTCGCTGGTTGAACAAGATGGATTCTGCTGATTTTATCCGGCTGGCCTCGCGCTATACCCTCGCCCGCATGATGGAGCGCGACGACTTCGCCAAGCGCTACCGCGAAAACACGCCGATCGCCCTGCACGAACTCATGTACCCGTTGCTTCAGGGCTTTGACTCTGTAAACCTGAAGTGCGACATCGAACTCGGTGGACGCGACCAGACCTTCAACCTGCTGGTCGGTCGCACCCTCATGTCCCAATACGGCATGGAACCCCAGTGCATCCTCACCATGCCCCTGCTTGAAGGTCTGGACGGCGTGCGCAAGATGTCCAAATCCTACGGAAACTACATCGGCATTGACGAACCCGCTGCGGATCAGTTCGGCAAGGCCATGTCCATTTCTGACGAACTCATGTGGCGCTTTTATGAGCTTATTTCGAGCAAATCGCTGGACGAAATCGCGCAACGCAAAAAAGATGTGGAAGAAGGACGCCTGCATCCCAAAAAAGCCAAGGAAGAACTGGCCTTTGAGATTGTCGCTCGCTACAGCGGTGAAGAACAGGCTCATGAAGCCCTGCAAAACTTCAACGCCGTCTTCGCTGACGGTGGTGTGCCAGACGACGCTCCAGAATATGCCTGTGCCACAGGCGAAGACAGCAAGCCGCCGATGTTTCTGACTGAAGCGGGACTGGCAGCCTCTAGAGGTGAAGCCAAACGCCTCATCAAACAAGGTTCGCTGTCCCTTGACGGCACCCGGTGCGACGACGCGGAAACCCCCCTTGCTCCCGGCTCCTATGTGGTTAAACTGGGCAAAAAACGCTTCTTGCGCCTTACGGTATGCTGATGTTTGATATGGACATTGCGCTGGCAATCAAGCGCCTTTGTGTCGCCTTTGTGCCGCTCATGCTCGGTATCATCTTGCATGAAGTGGCACACGGCTGGGTCGCCTCCAAACGGGGCGACCCCACGGCAGCGGCACTCGGACGTCTGACCTTGAATCCCGTGCCGCACATTGATCCTATGGGGCTGTTTGTGTTTGTGCTCACCAGTCTGACCAGCCCCTTTGTGTTCGGCTGGGCCAAACCTGTGCCCATCAACGTGCGCAACTTCCGGCATGTTGTGAAAGACATCATGCTGGTGTCCTTTGCTGGCCCTGCAACCAACTTTTTGTTGGCGCTCTTTTTTGCCGTGCTCCTGCGCCTCCTGATCACGCTTTTCCCCTTGGCGCAATGGCAGGATCATGCTGTCTGGAGTTTCTTTTTTCTCATGTTTCATACGGGGATCGGTGTCAATTTCGGGTTGGGCTGGCTCAATCTTTTGCCCATCCCGCCGCTTGACGGCAGCAAAATCCTCTGGGGACTGCTCCCGCCGAAACTGGGCTTTCAGTACATGCAGCTTGAGCGATACGGCTTTGTGATCCTCATTCTGCTCATTGTTTCGGGAGCACTCAGCGCTGTTCTGATGCCACTCATCGAGCTGTCCTTCAATCTTGCTGTTACCCTGATCGTCACAAGCTAACCTGTTTTCTTCATTACTTTTCCTTTCGGAGGCTTTTTCATGCTTCATGATCCCAATCTGCGAACTGTTTCTGGTATGCGTCCCACAGGCCCTCTGCATCTGGGGCATTATTTCGGTGCCCTCAAAAACTGGGTGCCGATGCAAGAGTCCACGTCAGCCTTCTTTTTTGTAGCGGACTGGCACGCGCTCACCAGTGACTACGCCGATACCTCGCATCTCAAAGAGTATGTGCGGGAACTCGTGGTTGACTGGCTGGCAGCAGGGCTTGACCCGGAAAAATGCACGATTTTTCAGCAATCCAAGGTGCTGGAACATGCGGAGCTGAATCTCATCCTTGGCATGATAACCCCGGTGAGCTGGCTTGAACGCAACCCGACCTACAAGGAACAGCAGCAAGAAATAACCACCAAGGATCTCGGCAACTTCGGCTTTCTCGGTTACCCTGTGCTGATGGCAGCAGACATTCTTATGTATCGCCCCAAGTGGGTGCCGGTGGGACAGGATCAATTGCCCCATCTGGAGCTGACCCGCGAAATAGCCCGGCGTTTCAATGGGTTTTACGCGCCGGTGTTCCCAGAACCTGAAGCGCGCCTCACACCCACCGCCAAATGTCCCGGTCTTGACGGTCGCAAGATGTCCAAAAGCTACGGCAATTCTATCTATCTGCGGGATACAATTGAAGAAATTGCGCCAAAGGTCAAGAGCATGTTCACAGACCCGGCACGGTTGCGCAAGTCTGACCCCGGCAATCCTGATGTCTGCAACCTGTTCCCCTATCACGAATTGTTGACAGATCCTGCAACGCAAGCGGAAATCCGCGAGGGCTGTACCTCGGCAAAGCTCGGTTGCGTGGACTGCAAGAAGATTTTCATGCAGGGGCTTGAGCGCTTCCTCGCGCCGCTCCACGAACGCCGCGCACGCTACATGGCAGACCCCAAGCTGGTTGACGCTATCCTCGCCGCAGGCAACACCGCCGCCCGCGCCGAAGCCACCCTCACCATGAACGATGTCCGCACAGCTATGCATATGTAGGAATCAAAAGGTCAACCTTCGGTTTGGTAAAGTTGATCGCGTTGGAAAGCAAGCAGAAAAAGGCTCTTTGCACACGCCAAAAAAGCAAAGGAAACCCCTCCCCTTTAGACGTGCGTCAAAGTGGAGACGATGCTGCTTGAAATCGCCGACTAGAACAGAGTACCTTTTTGAAGTGCGTTCAAAAAGGTACTCTGTTCTAAAAAGGTACTCTGTTCTAAAAGCGTTTTGTGCTGTGAGGAATCAGACGTTAGTGGTATTCGGGCAACACGCCGAAGGTGACGAAGATGTGGCAGAGCGCGGTGAGGGTGCCGTAGATCAGCAGGACGGGGATTGTCCACGATCCGCCGGGTGCTCTGAAGCTGCCTGCGGCGAACTTGCGACGGCTCACCCGTAGCATGAGCGCAGGGACAATGACTGACCAGATGGTCGCGGCAAGTCCCGCCCAGGCGATGGCTGACCGGAATCCGTCAGGCCAGACCAGCCCGCCGACGATAGGCGGGAAAAACGTCACCAGAGCGGTCTTGGTGCGCCCCGTGCGCGAATCATCAAAACCGAACAGATCCGAAATATAGTCGAAAAGCCCCAGTCCCGCTCCCAGAAACGAGGTCGCAATCGCCAGCGACGAGAAGGCTTCCAGCATCCGCAGAATAAAACCGCTGTTGATGTTGCTTCCGGCAGCGGAGATCAGATCGCCCACATTGCCCCCGGCGGCAATGACGCCCTGAAATTCCTGCCGCGTGATGGTGCTGTCGATGACCACAATCCATGTGAGGTAGCACAACAGCGCAATAAGCGTACCGCGCAAGAGGCATTTATTGATGCTGGTCGGTTGCTTGCCAAAATATTTGACGAGACTTGGCACACTTGCGTGGAAGCAGAGCGAGGTCAGATAGGTGGACAGCGCCCCCCAGATGAACAGGCTGTACCCACCGAGCATTCCCATATCCTGAAGATCGAGCAGCACCCCGGCCTTAACTTCTGACAGCAGACCCGTCATGGACAGAATATAGGAGATGACCATTCCGCCCATCATAATCAGTGACAGGCGATCCACGATCCAGGTGCTCAACCAGACGCAACCCGTCAAAACCACCGCAAACACCAGCCCGGCTATCAGACGTGGCGGTTCCACACCGACAAGCGCTCTGGACATGTGCTGCACAATGGAACCACCACCGCTGACGTAGGCGTACACCAGAATGTACAGCACAAAAGCCAGTGACAGCCCGTTGATGACGTTCCAGACCGGGCCAAGCGTATCTTGCACCATCGTGTGAAAGCTGGCTCCAACCTCATAGTG
>JAVVPW010000123.1:243-5696 GCA_036655575.1 Bilophila sp. | reverse complement strand
GGCACATTCCGTAACAACAACGAGGTCATGGAAGCGCTCGTCATGGCAAAGCCTATGCTGCTCAACACAAGCGGCAAGGTTATCTGCATCCAGCCGGGGTGCGAATCCAGATGGGAAAGCATAAACGCTGCGGTGAACATGATGACAAAGCCAGTCAGAGCAAAGGGTTTCCCGTTGTCATGGGTCGTCAAGATAATGCCTACAGGCACAAGCACAGCCATAAAAACAAACAAAGGAATGATATACATCATCCCAATCTGCGAGGGGGGATAGTTCATAACATTGCGCATGAATAAAATCATTTCTACCCGAATCCCCACATGCACGACGATGGCGAATACAGCGGCAATCAAAGCAAGCGCCACACCTTTGTAGCGTAATGCCTTAACATGCAGCAAAGGAGACGCATTGCTGCAACTTGAAACCACACACACGAACAAAGCTGAAGCACCAATAAAGAGGATGCTGATGATGCGGTTGGAATCCCATCCCCAGAGTTGCCCGTAACAGATGGCTGTCAGCGTTGACGCACTGAAGATGAAAAAAAACAGCAGAGAACAGCCATCAAAAGGGGGCAATGGAGGCAGGGAATGGTCAGGGAGCAGGAACAACACGGCTATAAAACAGGGCAGAACAAAGATCGGCCCCATGAGAAAAAGCGAATGCCAAGTGAGAAATTCCACCAGATAGCCCGCCAGAGCAGGACTGGCATTGGAGCCAAAACCAATGCAGAGTGTCCAGATGGCGATCAGGATTTTGCGGGACTGCGGGGGGAAAAGCGTAGCGATGATGCGCACGGACAAGCTCATAAACAAGCCACTCCCAAAGCCCATCAGCGAATAACACAAGGACAGGGACAACAAGGTGGTGGAGGAAGAAGCGCCAATCCCCCCCAGCATGATGCACACATGGGCGAATAAAAGGGCATACCGCAACCCCAGCCAAGCGTGAAAATAATTCACGAGAGGTTGCACAATGGCCATAATCACAACATTGGTGAGCACCAGCCGACCCAGATCCACAAAGTCAGCGTTCAAGGAGCCGGATAGCGCCAGATAGGAAGAGCTTATCATGGCAAGATTGCAAATAGGCAACATCCCACCGAGACAGGCAACAAGATACAATATTTTTTGTTGCCCGTTGCTAGGAACCTGATTTCCAGACGCATAAAAAGGTTTCCACTTGGTGATGCGCTGCTGTATTCTTTTGAGCTTCCCCATACTCCAGAGCCTTCGAGAGCCTTCTCTTCTGTTTACATAAGCGTAATGCTGATAGTGCCCTGCATACCGGGGCGAAAAACGATATTCTGGTCAGCCTGTTCTTGCTGCACCGGCAGACTGATTTTCACCGGAACACGTTGCATGACTTTGGTAAAATACCCAGATACATTTTCCGTGGAGATGAGCGAAAACAACGCGCTGGTGGCAGGATTGACTTCATAAATTTTGCCCGTAAACGTCCGATCAGGGTAGCCATCAATGGTGAATCGCACTTCCTGCCCCAAACGAACCTGTCCGATCCGCGTTTCTTCAATGCGGGCGTTGAGCCAAATATCGTCTGTATTGACAAGGGTAAACAATTTTTGCCCGGCGGTGATGAGTTCTCCTGAGCTGACCAGTTTTTGCGCGACAGTGCCGTTTACAGGGGACACAACCGTACTTTCAGCGTACAGCACCCGGATATCGTCTAGTTCCGCTTGCGCCAACCGCACCTGCGCTTCAGCCGCACGGATGGCCTCGGTACGCGAACCTTCGCGGCGTAAATCAAGTTCTGCGGCGGCGGCTGCTACACTCGCCTGCATGGCGTTGAACGCGGATTTTGCGGCATCACGATCTGCTTGTGTCACGCCGCCGTCATTGCTGGCTAGTTGCTCGATGCGCTGATGATCGCGGCTCGCTTTGTCTAGATTGGCGCGCGCCAGTTCATAGCGAGCTTTGGCTTCCAGAATTTCTTGCGGGCGAAAGCCTGTGCGTATTTCGTCATAGCGGGCTGTCACCAGTGCCAAATTGGCTTCAGCGCGGGTTTTTTTGGCCTCTATGCTCCGAGGATCTATACGGACAAGAGGTTGCCCTTTCTGAACACGGTCACCTTCTTGCACCAGAACGTCCACCACACGATCTGAAAGCCGTGAGGCAACGCTGACGAGCGTACTGTCAATGCGGGCATCATTGGTACGCAAGGTGTAGGTTGTGCTATACCATAAATACGATCCTCCGCAAGCGGCTACACACCCCACCAAGATCAATGCGTACACAACGGGTTTTGGAATAGACATAGATACCCTGATTACTCTTTACGGATGCCATTGATAACGATTGCTATCGCATTGGTGATGTATGTTTCACGATCAACGGCAAAGTTGGTGCTTTTTAACAAAATTCTAGACACAAAATACCCAACAATCAAATGCCAGAATGTCGCTGCTGCGTATGTAGGATCAATATCACGGACTTTTCCACATTGAAGCATGTCCTCAAAATACTTTTTGAGATTGTTTTGCAATACAATAGCATCACTATTCAACTTTACATTTGACTCATTGATTTGTGTGAGCGCACTGAAATAGATCTGCAAAATTTCACGCCTCTGCTCCACTGCGGTGAAATAGGTGTCCATAATCATGTGCAAATCATACGAGACATCCCCCCGAATGCGCGTGGTAAACAGCGTATCTATCATGTCGGCATACGATGTTCGACGCAAAGCCGCCGCCAGCATCTCGTATTTTGAAGGGAAATGCCGAAAGATGGTCATTTCGCTGCATTTTGCGGCCGTGGCTATTTCGCGTATGCTCACAGGATTGTAGCCTTTCTTGCTCATGAGCGCGATGGCGCAATCCAGAATGCGGGTGGATGTTTCCTCTTTTTTTGCCACGGTCAGCTCCTCTGTACGAGAGTGTTAGTGAGTACAACTAACATTTTTCAATGTCAATCAAAAAAGGCGACTTTCTTTCCCTTGTATCCCTGCGGTTGTACCCGTCAGGTTGGAAGAAAATCGCCTTGCCTACTACTGAAATATGGCGGAGAGGGTGAGATTCGAACTCACGGTACGGTTAAGTACACACGATTTCCAATCGTGCTCCTTCGACCAGCTCGGACACCTCTCCGTAATGCAGGTCGGAAAGTAGCCCAACCCGGAGAGGATGGCAAGTGTTTTTTTGAGCATTTGGCAACTCATTTTGCAAAACGACAAAAAAAACCTCACCCCACAGGCGTAAACGTTCCTGATCCGCGTCAAACGGAGTAAAAGGCGCTATTCAAGGTCGAGCACAAACACTTCCGGGGCGTCGTCTTGAGGGAAGGGGCCGAACAAGAGTCCTGCGGGGAGCGCCGACATTTTGACGAAATAGGAGCGATCCGAACTGAGTTCGTTGGCAACCCCCCAGCCTTCATAGAGCGCACCGTGTTCGATTTTCATACCCTGCACTGGAAATGCAAGGGTACTGCGTTCAGGAATGCGGTTTGCAAGCCCCACACCGTGCGCCAGCGGGATGACCGCCGCACCAACGGCATCGGTGCCCGTACACGCCATAAAGGCGCCGTGCCACGGCGTGTTCTGCGTTTCTGGCGGCCCCACTTCCAGCCACAGACCAAGACCTGGCGGGCAATGAACGCGCAAGCGGTACTGTGCAGGCGCAACACGATGGGGTTTGTGCAGTTGCGCCACAGTCTTTGCGGCAATGGCACCGGTGAGGGGCGCGTTGGTGCCGAGCGGCCCCGTAAAGGGCGTCATTGTCCCGCCTGAGGGTGAGAGCAACACCGGAAAGCCCGCACCGTGCGCGGCTTGCGCTCCGATGGCAGCAAGCGACAGCTCCCGCCGCGTGACAGCATCGTTGCAGTGCCGAGCCTCGCCGACAATGAGCCACAAGTCGCAGTCGTCGCGGGAAAGTTCGGTGATCACCTGTCCCAGAGCGTCTGTACCGCTTTCCCAGAAATGCGCACGCACATCCACGCCCATCCGCGACAATTCGTCGCCAAGCAGGCGCACTAGCCCTTCATTGACTTCCAGAAGCGTCAACAGCACGTTCTTGCGATTCATAGGGATTCCTTTGTTTCCGTGTTCTCAAAACGAATGCTGAACGAACCGGAGGCATCCACCGCAAGCGTTACGGCTGTGGGTACCGTTTCAGTGCTCATACGTTGCAGTATTTCTCTGGCAAGATGCGGAAGAACAGATCCCGAAAGGATGAAATCAATGTTGCGTGCTCCGGTTTCCACCTCGGTACAGCGTTCAACGATGCGGGTGGGTACGGACGCATCCCAGTGCAGGTGCATCCCGGAATGACTCTGTAGGCGCTGTTGCAATTGCGTGAGTTTCAGCTCCGCAATCTGTTGCAGAGCGTCCGAGCTGAGGGTCACATAGGGGACAATCCGCATCCGCGCCAGCAACGCAGGCTGAAAGTGCTGTGAAAGCAAGGGACGGATGGCGTCTAGCACCACACTGTAGCCGGGATCTTCCCCCTCTGCGGTCAGTGCCTGAATGATGTCTGAACCCAGATTGGAGGTGAGGAGGATAAGAGTGTTGCGAAAACTGACCTCCAC
Organism: Bilophila sp.; assembly: GCA_036655575.1. Classification (GTDB taxonomy): domain Bacteria; phylum Desulfobacterota; class Desulfovibrionia; order Desulfovibrionales; family Desulfovibrionaceae; genus Bilophila. The sequence continues at coordinate 1,155 of JAVVPW010000123.1, read as the reverse complement.
GCCTTCTCCGTCAGTGAGCGTACCCTTATCAAACACTTGATAAAACAACTGCATGACATCCAGATGCGCCTTTTCCACCTCATCGAGCAGCACGACAGAATAGGGCTTGCGCCGCACAGCCTCGGTGAGCAAGCCCCCTTCGCCGTACCCCACATAGCCGGGAGGCGAACCAACGAGCCGCGACACCGTGTGCTTTTCCTGAAATTCACTCATGTTGATGGTGATGACGTTCCGTTCATCGCCAAACAGGGTATCGGCAAGCGCCAGCCCTGTTTCGGTTTTGCCCACCCCGGACGGCCCCACCAGCAAGAACACGCCCAACGGCTGGTGCGGGGCGCGCAACCCGGCCTTACCCGCTTGTATGCCCTCGGTGACGGCGGCAAGCGCCATGTCTTGCCCTTCAATCCGCCGTTTCAGAATGGCAGACAGATCCATGATGGTTCCGGCCTGATCTCGCGCCATCTTGCCCACAGGAATCCCCGTCCAGTCCGCAACAACTTTGGCTACGGTGTCCGGGGTGACTTCCACACTGATAAGCCCCTCGCCCTCACGCGCCGCGTCGAGTGCGCTCCTAGCGGCGTCGAGTGCGGTACGCGCCGCAGTCAGCGCTTCTGCCGTGGCGTCGCTCTCAGCCGGTGCAGCCGCATCCGCCGCTGTGCGGGCGTCACCAAAAGCCGTGCGGGCGTCCATGAAGACGTGCGCCGCGTCCAGCTCGCGTTGCCACAGGCCTTCTAAGGTGTCTGCTTCCACGCTGCGCGCTGCAATCGTCACCCGCAGACGTTCCAGACGTTCAGAATCCACAGCAATGCCGTTGTCGTTGTCGCGTTTCAGGGCGGATTGCTCACGCTGAAGCGCCTGTATGCTGCGGCGACAGTCTTCAAGCCCTGCCGGGGTGGAGGCCAGACTCACCTT
>JAVVPW010000123.1:0-233 GCA_036655575.1 Bilophila sp. | reverse complement strand
CACGCGGTGTCGAGCAGATCCACGGCCTTGTCCGGCAAAAAACGCCCGGTGATGTAGCGATCCGACAGCGCCGCAGCGGCCTCAATGGCGTCATCGCGCACCAGTACCTGATGTGCCTTCTCATAACTGTTGCGCAGACCCCGCAAGATGAGCGTTGTGGTGTACACCGAAGGCTCGTCGAGCTTCACAAGCTGAAAACGTCGCGCAAGGGCGGCGTCCTTCTCGAAATATTT
>JAVVPW010000122.1:0-5740 GCA_036655575.1 Bilophila sp. | reverse complement strand
ACACAAAATAGGTGAAACCAAGGATAATCAAGGCGGCGTTCAACAGGCAAAAGCCCAGCGCAACCAGCGGGGACGAGGTCATCAAGTACGGCATGAGCAAGAGCGTCACCGTAATCATGTAGGCGATGCCGGTGTAGGTCGCGGCCTTGAGCGGGTGCTTTTCTGTAGTGTCCGCTTTTTTTGACAAATATTCAGACGCTGCCATAGACAGCGTTGCCGCCACCCCGGTGATGAATCCCGCCATGCCCACCATCCGGTTGTCACCAAGCGCGAGAGTGAAGCCAGCCAGCGCGCCTGTCAGCTCCACCAGCGCGTCGTTCAGACCAAGCACCATGGAGCTGATGTAGCTCAGGCCTTCTTCTTTAATCATGGCAGCAAGTTGCGCTTCGTGCCGGATTTCATCGTCCATGATGACGAGGGCTTCCGGCAATTCGCGCCCAAGTTTGCGATAGGTTTCGCTGGCGTCGTCTTCGCCAGATTCCAGCAAATTGATCACAAAAACCAGCCCGAACACGCGCCCCAGCAACGAAAACAGCCCCACCCGAAAGCGGTTGACCGCAGGCGCCTGCCCCGTATACCGCCCCCAGACCGCACAGTGCCCTTCCTCATCCTTAGCGATGCGCAACAACACCTCGCGGTTCCCCGGCGATTTCGTCTGTTGTGCCAGTTTTGTGTATATCTGTTGATCCGTCGCTTCGTTGTTGTGCATCTGCCGCACAAGTGCCAATGTTTCCGCCTGCATACATCCCTCTCCCAAAGTGCCTTGTCGTTGTGAATGGCGAGAGTAATCTTGTCTGAGCGAAGAAGCAAGCAAGCAAGAGCGTCTGTCACACGATACACACAGACGCATACGGCAGATCAATCTGTCTGGCGTTCTTGCATCAGGATGTCGAGGTAGCCTAGGGCCAGGGTGAGGGGTTGGCATTCTTCCAGGGACAGATCGCGTTTGCGGATGTCCACTTCAAGCAGGTAACGGTTGCAGTGTGAGCACTGCACGGCGCGCTCTTCTGGGGTATTTTCGGCAAAAATCAGGTGGATGTTGCCGGGTTCGTCAGTACCGCAAAAGGCACAGGCTGTGCGCTGATAGCGCCAATGCCGCCCGCAGGTTGCGCACAGCAGATCGCGTTTGCCTTCTGTCGAATGAACCACGCTCAGTTCCGGTTCGGAACCACAATAGGGACACTGGCGCTCGGTTTCAGTCGGGTGGATGCTTGCGGCTTCCGGGAGTGCCTGAGCCGAGCGCGCTACCAAAATACAACAGACCTGCGCGATCAGCATCTCCAGCAATTCCGCTGCAAGCGCGTGCTTTGCCGCATAGGCTGCAAGGGTGGCCTCGCCGGAATCTGCATCTTCGGCATCAGCTCCACCGCTGTTGCCGGAAAGACGCGCCTTGCACAGCGTGCGCACTGCCGCAGGGGTGAGCGCTGCCAAGGCGTCGAGCTGGGTGCGCACCGCCGGGAAACCTTCCTGCATGGCCTTTAGCACTTCCTGTGCCATGATACCCGATTTTTCCGCACACACCGGCAATTCTGCCACCGTCAACAACGGAAACGTCGCGTTCCCCTTTGCCTTGTGTTTCAAAGCAAAGCGTTCCAGCAACGCCAGCCGGGTCAAGGTCAACGGCGTGAACGCCTCGATCACGGCCTCGTGTTCGGGATGTGAGCTACGCAATGCAGCCAGAAGGCGAAGTGTGGCGTCGTGCATGACTGTCCTTTTCAAAAAAAAGTTCACTGAATTTTTTTGGGGGGGGCAATGCCCCGGAGGACAATGACCCCCCCGGTAGGTTTTGGGATCTCTCCACCAATCTGCTTATGCTCCGACATGTTCCCCATACTTTTCAGGATCATCCGTGATGACGTAGATGACACGCACGTCGTCAGCGTCTACAGCATGAGCCTTGGGGAACTCTTTTTTCAGTTCTTCCACACGCTTGGCTGCCAGAGCAAGAATGTCAGCCCGATCCCCGAAACGCATGGCTCCAGTGGGACAAGACAACACACAGGCAGGCACACCTCCGGCAGTGATGCGATCAAAACACAGGGTGCATTTGACAATCGCGCCGGATTTTTCGTTCTTGCGCGGGATGTCATAGGGACAGGCCTCGCGCAGACTCTCGAAGTCGTTTTGCGCTGTCTTTTCCGTGTAGACCACAGCTCCAGTGGCGGCGTCGTGCAGCATGGTGCCTTCTTCAGCGGCAAGGACGCACGGCGGATTCACGCAGTGACGACACATGTCGGAAAAGAAGTTCCAGTAGAGCTTGCCCTCAACCCGGCCTTCACGAAAACGCACCAGCTTGTAAGTATCCCCATTAAAATCAGGAGGATTCTGGTAGGTTCCGGTCTGAAAGGTTTCCGTGGCGGGAAGCTCGTTCCACTGCTTGCAGGCCACCTGACAGCCACGGCAACCCGTGCAGCGCGACACGTCGATAAGAATGCTTTTTCCATCAGACATGGCTGCGCTCCTTAGGCGATTTTTTCAATGTTGACCATGAACGCCTTGTATTCAGGCGTCATGCTGTTGGCGTCGCCTACGGTGGGACTCAGCAGGTTTGCCGAGTCACCGCAATCCTTTCTGGGCGAGTTCCAGCCGTAGTTGAAGGTCATGCCGACCTGATGCACGGTCTTGCCGCCGCAGGTGAAAGGCGCAAGACGCACTGTCACCATAGCCACAGCTTCAACCGCACCCCGCACCGAGGAAATGCGGACTTTTTCGCCATTGGCGATGCCCTTTTCCTTGGCAAGCTCTTCACTCATCTCCACATAGGCTTGCGGCTGGGCTTCCACAAGCCACGGCTGCCAGCGCGTAAACCCACCCGTACACCAGTGTTCTGTACAGGAGTAGGTGGTCATGACCAGCGGGAACTCCTTGGAAGCGTTAGCAACCTTGTCCATCTCGCCCGTAAAGAGCTTGATAGCCGGGTTGATGCGCTGCGCGGACATGATGTTCTTTTCAAAGGGACTTTCCAACGGTTCGTAATGTTCCGGGAACGGCCCTTCGGCAAGACCGGGGCCAAACAGCGCACCCATGCCTTCTGCCTGCATGATGAAAGGCAGTTTGCCGCCTTTTTCCGTCAGCGGTGGAGCCGGGCCATCGGGTACGTCACCAATCCACTGCCCGTCCTTCCACTGGAGCAGCGGGAACTTGGGATTCCATGGCTGTCCCTGTGGATTGACAGAAGCGCGGTTGTAGATGACGCGACGGTTGAGCGGCCATGAGAACGACCATTCCGGGTACAAACCAAGCCCGGTGGGGTCGGCTTTGCCACGGCGCTTCATGAGGTTTGCGCCTGTACGGGTGAAGCTGCCAGAGCAGATCCAGTTGCCGCACGAGGTTGAACCATCAGCTTGCAACAGCGGGAAGCCGGGCACGCATTCGCCCTTCTTGTAGGTTACGCCCTTGATGGTCACGTCCTTCAAGAAGTACCCGTTGATGACCTTGGCGACTTTTTCGGGGTCGTACTGCCCCTTTTTGTTCACGAAGTCGGTGTTGACAGCCATGAGCGGTGCGGGGAAGGCGCCACCTTCCTTCTTGTACAGCGTCTTGAGCCTGTCCATGATCCGCCAGAAGATGTCGCCTGTGGAAATGGCGTCACCGGGAGCCTTGGCTGCCGCGTATTTCCACTGCATCCAGCGCCCAGAGTTGGCCTGACTGCCTTCCTTTTCCACCGAAGCGGACGCGGGCAACAGGAAACACTCTGTCTTCACTTTCTTGGGATCAAGTCCGGGGCCTTTCCAGAAGGAGGCACTTTCGTTGTCAAAGATGTTGACGTGTACCATCCAGTCCAGATTCAGCATAGCCTTGCGGACTTTATTGGTGTTGGGCAGGCTACAGGCGGGGTTTTGCCCCACGCAGGTCAGACCCTTGATCGTGCCCTTGTACATGGCGTCGATCATGGTCATGACTGAGGCGTCCTGTCCGTCTTCTATCTTGGGCAGGAAGTCATAGCCGAAGCCGTTTTCCGGGGTTCCGCCTTCAGGGAAGAAGGCGCGCATGAGGCTTGTGGCGTACTTGTTGTTGTTTGACGACCAGTTCACCGACAGCGGGTTCACCGTCTTCGGCGTGATTCCAGCGATGTACTGCTCAAGCGTCTGCCACGAAGCCTTGGGCGCCTTGAGATAGCCCGGCAGGTAGTGGAAGAGCAAAGCGTGGTCAGTAGAACCCTGTACATTGGGTTCACCGCGCAGAGCATTGATACCCCCGCCGCACACGCCTATGTTGCCGAGCAGAAGCTGCACGATGCCCATAGTACGGATGTTTTGCACCGCTACCGTGTGGTGGCACTGCCCCAGCGCGTACATGATGGTACCGGCCTTGTCAGGCTTGCCCGTGGCGGCAAAGGCTTTGTACACCTTGAGGAGATCCGCTTCCGGCGTGCCTGTGATCGAGGACACCTTTTTCAGATCATAGCGGGCGTAGTGCGCCTTGAGCTGCTGAAACACACAGTGAGGGTCTTGCAACGTAGGATCGGTCTTGACGTTGCCCTTGTCGTCCTTCTGATAGCTCCATGTGCTTTTGTCGTAAGCGCGCTTTTCGGCGTTGTAGCCTGTGAACAGGCCGTCATCAAAGCCGAAATCAGGATGCACCAGATGCGAGGCATTGGTGTAGGAGTCTACATAGTCTTTAAAGTACAGCTCGTTGTCGAGGATGTACTTGATCATGCCGCCAAGGAACGCGATGTCGGTTCCTGAGCGCAGGGGCGCGTACATGGTGGATCGCGCCGAGGTACGGGTAAAGCGAGGATCGACGTGGATCACGTCCGCGCCCTTGTCCTTGGCCTTCATCACCCACTTAAACGAGATGGGGTGGTTTTCAGCTGCATTGCTGCCTTGAATAAGAATACAATCACTGTGCTGAATATCAATCCAGTGATTCGTCATCGCACCGCGTCCGAACGACTCTGCCAGAGCCGGTACAGTGGGGCCGTGTCAGACCCGAGCCTGGTGATCGAGGTACACCAGGCCGCAGGAACGGGCAAAAGCGGTCATTGTCCAACATTCTTCACTGTCAACGTTGGAGCTGCCCAGATGGGCTATGGTTTCAAGACGATTGACGGTCTGTCCCTTGGCGTTTTTCTGCACAAAGGAGGCATCGCGTTCTTTCTTGATGTTGCGAGCGATGCGGTCAATGGCGAAGTCCCAGTCCTTCTCCACCCACGAATCGCTGTAGGGAGCACGGTAAAGCACCTTTTTGAGGCGGTGCTCGTTGGCGCCGGTGGTCTGGAAGATGCCCGCGCCCTTAGCGCACAGAGAACCCTCGTTGATAGGATGTCCGGGATCGCCTTCTATATTGATGATCTTGCCGGTTTTTTTGTCAGTGCTGCACAAAAGGCCACAGCCCACCGCACAGTAGCAGCACACAGAGGTGCTCTGCACCGCCGTCTTCACGGCTTCGGCCTTGTTCAGTTTTTGAGCATACGCTTCCAGATGGAGCAGGGGCACGCCAAGACTCGAAAGGAGGAGTCCCGCACCGAGTCCACAGGAAAGCCTGAGAAAACTTCTGCGTTTCATAGTTGCCTCACAACTTGGGAGGTGACACGCCGAGCGAAAGTGCCCGACACGAATGTTGTTGCGACATTAGATGAAAGCAGGGAACAGTTCAAGCAAACGTACTTTTTTTGTTTTGTTCCGCTCCCTTGAGAAAAAAGTGTTTTATACCATACCTGCCTCATTCAACATACGAAACCCCGCCACCATCACTGCACCCATGCCAACCACTTTTGCAGTTACAGACACAACACAGC
>JAVVPW010000121.1:0-5830 GCA_036655575.1 Bilophila sp. | reverse complement strand
CCGCAGGCACGACAGCTTTTTCCTTTGTCGTGTCGTCACACCCAAGAAGGGCAAAACAGGAAGCCAACACCGCGCAAAGTATGTATAAAATCTTTTTTTTCATGTGACTCCCTCTGACTCGTAAAGAAAAAAATGACGAAAACAGTGGTAACACACTTGTTCGCTCTTGAAAACAGACGAATCTTGGCCTATAGACATACTATAAAGCGCTAGGCTGCGTTTGGTTCGTCATGTTCCAAAATCGTACAAGCCCGGTTTTCACTCCCGACAGCGCCTGTTTTCATTCTCTATGAAACAGCACCAAGATAGCACAAGGACACTCCAAGAAATGAATCTACGCGAGGAAAGCGCGGCGCGAGCCCTGGTACAAAGCTTTCTGAAAGACTCTATCCCCGAATACATCAAGGACACCGGGCAGGAAATTCTCTCCAGCGGCGGCGTTCAAAAACTAACGACTCATATAGATGGGGAAAACTGGGATGTGGAAGGCATTGTCCAGGGTGAGGATTTTCAAAATTACGCACCGCATCTCTTGTTGAACCTTGGAGATTCGCAGATTTCCCATTCCTGTAACTGCCACGAAGCCTTCATGGGCGTTTGCAGGCACGTTGCAGCTACAGCGCTCAATCTCTGCGTTCAGCTTGACAAGGATTATGGCCCCACTGAAGAATCGTTGCGCCCCAACGTTGAGTGGCGCCAGAGCTTCCGCAATTTTTTTACAAGCTCTATGGAACCAGAAACAGGTCGCCATTACTTCATCTTTCGCTTCTACCCCGAACCCGGACGACTCATTGTTGCCCTGTTCAGAGCCAGACAGAACAAGACAGGCCTGTCTTCCGTGCATCAGGAAACCTCGCTTGAGCAGATTCTGCGCAACCCTGAATGGTGCGACCAGTCGCCCCAGCTCCTTCAGACTGCCCGCCAGATCGGGCACTATCTGGACTACTACGGACACCGCATTGAGATCCCAGAAGGGCTTGTTTCGTGGTTTTTCTGGGCGATCCGGCGTGAATACTACATCTACTGGCGCGACACAGACAGCCCCTGCAACATGGTCAGCACCCCGTTGACCGTGAAACTGCGTCCGATCCTTGACGATGAGGGTCTACGGTTTGACGTGTTGCTGCAACGCGACGGCAAAAAGCCCTTCTCCATCTCCGAAGAAGACAGCGAAATAACCTTTCACGGACAGATGCCGTTGTGGGTGTGCTGGAACCAGAGTTTCTACCCGGTGCAGACCAGCCTTTCGCCTGTACTCATCAAGGAACTGGTCGCAAACCACCCGGTGGTGCCGCAAGAAAACATTTCCGAATTTCTGGATCGGGTCTGGGCACGTCTCCCCTCCTCAGAACTCTATGAGCCGGAAGATTTTCTGAAAGTCATGGAACCCATCTTTCAGCCCGCCACCTTTGATCCCAAGCTGTTTCTGGATGAAGAAGGGAGTCTGCTCACCCTTGAAGTCCAGAACACCTATGAAACAGTACACGGTGAATTCAGCCTGCCCGGCCCGAATCCTGATTTCCAGACCGGCAGTTATGTGTTTGAAGGCCACACCTTCCTTGTGCGCCGAGACCAGAAGGAAGAAGCGTCTCTGATGACGCAGCTTACCGAGATGCACTTTCAGCCCCGCAGCAACAAGCTGTGGTTCATGGAGCCAGAAGAGGCCATCGCCTTTCTGCTCGACTCCTACCCCACGCTGGTCGAAAACTGGCGTGTCTATGGCGAACGGGCACTCACCCGGTACAAAGTGCGCATGTCTCAGCCCATCATCACCGCCAAGGTGGAGAGCAACGAGAAAGAAAAATGGTTCAATCTGGATATTGATGTGGAATACGACGGGCAGCACCTCCCGCTCGAACGCATCTGGAAAGCATGGGCACGCGGTCGGCGCTATGTGCAGCTCAAGGATGGTTCGTACACGAGCTTGCCCGAATCGTGGCTGGAAAAACTCGCGCACAAATTGCAGGCGCTCGGTTTTGATCCCACCAAACCACCCAAGCATCAGTTCAAGCAGTTTGAAGCGCCTGTGCTCGACAGCCTGCTCGACGACCTGCCCAACGCGCAAACCGATTCCTTCTGGAACGCGCTGCGCGACAAGGTACGCAATTTCACGGAAGTCATGCCGGTGGCTGTTCCCACAGGACTGACCGCTACCTTGCGTGGCTACCAGTTGCAAGGTGTCTCCTACCTCAATTTCCTCAGCGAATACGGCTTTGGCGGGATTCTTGCGGACGAAATGGGGCTGGGGAAAACCATTCAGACGCTGTCCTTCCTTCAGCACATGATCAACAAGGGCTATGAAGGCCCGAACCTCATTGTGGTGCCCACCTCCGTGTTGCCCAACTGGGAACGCGAAGCGCAAAAGTTTGTGCCAAAGCTGAAATGTCTCATCATCTACGGAACCCGTCGCGAAGGGATGTTTCGCAAGGTGGCGAGTTCTGACATTGTGGTCACAACCTACGCTCTGCTCCGCCGCGATCTGGAAGAGCTGGAAAAGCACTATTTCAACTCCATCATTCTTGACGAAGCACAAAACATCAAGAATCCCAACACCATCACGGCGCGCTCCGTGCGTTCGATCAAGGCTCGGATGCGCCTTTGTCTGTCTGGTACCCCGATTGAAAACAATCTGTTTGAGCTGTGGTCGCTGTTTGAATTTCTCATGCCGGGGTTTCTCGGTTCGCAACACGCCTTTCAGCGAGGGGTGGTCAAACCCATTCGGGATGGGGACAGCGAAAGCCTCGAATACCTGCGTTCTCGCGTAAAGCCCTTTATCTTGCGCCGCACCAAGGCCGAAGTCGCCAAGGATCTGCCGCCCAAGATCGAGAACGTCAGCTACTGCAATCTTGCGGACGAACAGGCAGAACTCTACATGGCGCTCACCCGCAAGCTCAGAGATCAGGTGCTTGCGGATGTGGAAACCAAGGGCATGGCCAAGAGCCAGATGTCCATTCTGGATGCGTTGCTCAAACTGCGCCAGATCTGCTGTCACCCGCGCCTTCTGAAGATCGAGATGCCGGGATTCTCCACCGGGAGTCTGTCCTCAGGCAAGTTCGAGGCCTTCAAGGATATGATCTTTGACGTGGTGGAAGGTGGGCATAAAGTGCTTGTGTTCTCGCAGTTTGTGCAGATGCTCCAGATCATCAAGGGCTGGCTGCAACTGACTGACATCCCGTTCTGCTATCTGGACGGCACCAGCAAGGATCGCCTCGAACAGGTGGACAAATTCAACAACACCCCGGAAATACCTGTCTTCCTGATCTCTCTGAAAGCGGGCGGTACCGGTATCAACCTGACCTCGGCAGACTATGTGATCCACTATGATCCGTGGTGGAACCCCGCCGTGGAAAGTCAGGCCACCGACCGCACCCACCGCATCGGTCAGACGCGCCAAGTGTTTTCGTATAAACTGATCTGTCAAAACACCGTCGAGGAAAAAATCCTCAAGTTGCAAGAAATGAAACGTGGCGTCGCAGAAGCCGTTATCCCCGGTCAGGACACATGGAAATCCCTTACCAGAGAAGATCTGGAAATGTTGTTCGAGGTATAGCGGACGCTCGATAAGAGCGTCAGGGGTGTGACAAGAACCTCGGTTCCTTGTCACACCCCCCGCTTTTCCCTGCCGCCGGAGGCACGCTTTCATGTCATTGGGTATTATAGCGCTTATTTTGTTTGCGGCGTTGTTGCACGCTACATGGAATGCCGTTATCAAGGGTGGATCGAATAAGCTGTATGAAACCGGCCTCAATTCTTTTGGCGGCGGCATCGGGGTGCTGCTGGTTGTCCCTTTCCTGCCACTGCCTGCGCCGGAAAGCTGGGGGTTTCTCGCTGGTTCTGCTTCGGTACACATCGCCTATTACCTGTGCATTGCGGTGGCGTATCGCAGTGTCGATATGTCCTATGCCTATACGATCATGCGCGGTACCGCGCCACTTTTGACCTCTCTTGTCATGCTGTCCTTTGGTACAGAGCTGTCGCTGGGCGGCTGGCTTGGTATCTTGTGCCTGTGCGCCGGGGTGCTCACGTTGACGGGTGACAACATCCACAACGGGCGCTTCAATATCCCCGGTACCCTCGCCGCGCTGGGTACGGCTGTGGTCATCATGGGCTATACCCTGTTTGACGGGTACGGTGCCAGAGCCAGCAACAACCCCATCAGCTATGTTTGCTGGCTCTATGTCATCAACACCTTTCCCATCAACGTCATCCTCTTTCTCAGGCAAGGGAAAGGCTACTGGTGTTATTTCAAAAAACGCTGGCACTATGGCCTGTTCGGTGGCCTTTGCAGTCTCGGTTCATATGGTGTGGCGCTCTGGGCCATGACACGCGCACCCATCGCCATGGTCGCGGCGCTGCGGGAAACATCTGTCATTTTCGGTATGTTGCTGGCGGTGTGCTTTCTGGGTGAAAAATGCACCTGCATCAAACTGTGTGCCGTGCTGCTGGTCGCTACTGGAACCATCATCATGAAAGTAGTGTAAAGGCAACACCAGCGACACGTTGTGCAACGAGTCGCTGGTGTTGGTACAAGGCTCTAATGTTGTACAGCGGTTGCTGGTTCTGTCAGCATATCCGAAAGGCCGTGATAGAACGTTGTGGCGGCCTCCAGAGTAACGGTCGCATCGTATTCGGAAGCGAGGGCTTTTCCGGCCTTCAGTCCTTCCTTGTAGGCGCTTGTCATCAGATGAATGAATATTTCCTGTTCAATAATAAAAGACGGCTTCTTTTCCATGTATCATCCGTGCGTTTGAGTTTGTTGACACACAGAAGATAAGAGCACTTTTTGTAAGGTACATTATTTTTTCAATCTCATTCCCCAATACCCTCTTTTTTGGAGTGAATATGCAGGTACACGGAACAGCCTACCGGACAATCTGGGTCGATGCAGAAGGTCGCCTCAAGGTCATCAATCAACAGCTCCTCCCCCACCGTTTTGCCATCGTGGAACTGGCTTCAGTGACGGCGGTGTGTGACGCGATTCGAGACATGACAGTGCGCGGTGCCGGACTCATCGGTGCGACTGCGGGGTACGGCGTGTGGCTGGCAGCGTGCAACGCGCCCACACATTCGGTTGCCGCGTTTGAAAGCGCGCTCCTTGAGGCTGCTACTGCGTTGCGGGCAACACGCCCCACGGCAAGGAATCTGGCGTGGGCGGTGGAGCGTCAGCTTGCAGCCGTGCAACAGGTACCGGACATTGCCGGGAAAATCGCCTGTACGCGCCAGACAGCGCAGGCTCTTGCGGATGAAGACGCGGCTTTTGGGCAGCGCATCGGGCAACACGGCAAGGCGCTCATCGCACAACTGGCAGCGCGAAAAAAGCCGCACGAGCCTGTCAACATCCTGACCCACTGCAATGCGGGGTGGCTGGCGTTTGTGGACTACGGTTCGGCGCTGGCTCCGGTGTACGCGGCGCACGATGCGGGGATTGCGGTTCATGTCTGGGTGGATGAAACCCGTCCGCGCAATCAGGGCGCAAGCCTCACCGCGTGGGAACTGGCGCACCATGGCATTCCGCATTCCCTGATTGTGGACAATGCGGGTGGGCATCTCATGCAACACGGCATGGTGGACATGGTGATTACAGGCGCGGATCGCGTCACCCGTCAAGGTGACGTTGCCAACAAGATTGGCACTTATTTGAAGGCACTCGCCGCGCACGACAACAACATCCCGTTCTATGTCGCCCTGCCCTCTTCCACCTTTGATTTCACCCTGCGTGACGGGCGCGACATCCCGATTGAAGAGCGCGACCCGGACGAAGTGCGCATCATGACCGGCAAGAGTCTTACAGGCGGAGGCCTGAGCCTGCCGCTGCACGATGAGGCAGGGC
>JAVVPW010000120.1:0-5849 GCA_036655575.1 Bilophila sp. | reverse complement strand
TTCTGGAAACGTGCGCGCACTCCACAGCGTTGCGCCAAAGCAGACTTCCACCCGCAACGCCCAGAGTTCGACCAGCGGCAAGCCACGCAACTTGACAGCGTCCTTGCGGGTGCAGACAACCGGCATCCTCAGTTGCGCAAAGCGTGCCGTATCCTTAAACGTATAGGTATGGTGATCGGGAAAAATGAGGTGGACTTCTGGTGGACGCCCGATGAACTCTGTTGCCGTTTGCGCCACCTGCTGGGGATTGCCCACACCGGTGACGAGCGCATACGGACGGGTGCCAAGGCCGCCTTCACCACGCCCGCCGTCCAGTCGTTCCAGCGCACAGGGTTTGAGCGTAAAGCTGAACACGGGGCGTTGCAAGGTTTCCAGCCGTGCTCTGAACTCAGGAAGCAAGGATTCTAGCTGCGCCGAAGGACACTTGATGAGAAACACCCCCGCCCGCGTGAGCGCAGAAGCCCCCTCGCGCCATGAACCTTCTGGCAGCACGCGCCCCCACGCTTCTTGCAGATCCACAGGACGCAACAGCACCATGTCAAGGTTGCGCTGCACCGCCACATGCTGCATCCCGTCGTCAAGCAAGATGAGTTCCGGCGCAAGCGCCTGTAGGGCGTAGGCACCAGAACGCCGCCGATCAGGGTCAACAAGGACAGCGCACGCCGGGTGGTCAAGCCCTAGCATGAGCGGCTCATCCCCGACCTCACGCGGCGAATGCTCCGGCTTCACATACACAGGCACAACGCTCAAATCCGCCTTGTATCCGCGTGAAAGCACCACTGTCTTGAGGCCCTTGCGCTCTGCCCAGCTCATGAGCCAGTCCGTAAGCGGGGTCTTGCCGGTGCCCCCCCACGCGATATTCCCCACAGAAATACACGGACAGGTGGGGGTCAGACGCCGTGCCAGCCCTGACTCCCAGACGCTTCGGCGGAGCGCAAGAATGAGACGGTAGAGCGCGGCGAAAGGATGCAGCACAACGCCGAACTGTGTTTGAAAGCGCACAAAATCCATACGGGAGTTCCTTGTGGTCAGACGCAAAAAGGGGGCGTCGTCAGTCTTTTGGTGCCACCATCAGAAAGGCATACCCCAAGCGCCTCTGTTCTTCAATGCTCCCCAGGGGAGAGCGGCGCGCTGCACAACGCCTAACGTGAAAAAAAGATCATACGCAAAAAAAAGACGCTCTTTCAGAGTCATTCACTTTTTTTAAACACGACCAACACAGCCATTTTATTTACACTTACAGTTTGTAGAGGAAAAGACACCCGCGCAACACGAGTGAAACAGGGCTCGTGACGAGTTGCACAAATGCGGCAGTTGTGCGATACTCCAAAACAGGTTGACGCACACCGTTACGTCACGATAGAATAGGGTGTAACGGCTTGATGTCCACTTGTACTGGATACAGTCGTTGACGGAAAAGGAGAGCCGGAAACACATTTCCGTGTTGACCGCAACTTCAGATGACTGGTTATCGACCAGGAGGGTATATGAAAATTCTTGTGATCGGCGCAGGCGCCATGGGTTCGGGAATTGCTCAGGTTGTAGCTCAGGCAGGCTGCGATGTTTACCTTCGTGACATCGACATGAAATTTGTCGAAAAAGGTATGGCTGGGATCACCAAGAATCTTGGCCGTCTCGCTGAAAAGGGCAAGATCACCGCAGCCGATAAAGACGCGGCGCTTGCTCGCGTGAAAGGCATTCTGGACATCGCCGACGCTAAGGACGCTGATGTTGTCATCGAAGCCGCCGTGGAACGGATCGACCTCAAAAAGAAAATCTTTGCTGAACTTGACGCTACCATTCAGCCCAACGCCATTCTTGCGTCCAACACGTCAAGCCTCAGCATCACCGACATCGGTTCCGCGACCAAGCGTCCCGAAAAAGTTATCGGCATGCACTTCTTTAACCCCGTACCAATGATGGCACTGGTTGAAGTCATTCGCGGCATGGCTACCTCCGACGAAACCTACAACACCGTCACCGAACTCGCCAAGAAATTTGGCAAGTCGCCTGTCACTGTTGAAGAAGCTCCCGGATTTGTGGTCAACCGCATTCTGGTTCCCATGATCAACGAAGCGGCACTGATGCTCACCGAAGGCGTTGCCTCTGCTGAAGACATCGACACCGCCATGAAACTTGGCGCGAACCATCCCATGGGCCCGTTGGCACTTGGCGACCTCATCGGCCTTGACGTGTGCATGGCTATTATGGATGTTCTCTACACAGAATTCTGTGACAGCAAATACCGCTGCGCCCCGATCATCCGCAAGATGGTGCGTGCTGGACGCCTCGGACGCAAGACCGGACAGGGCTTCTTCAAGTATTAAACCGATCCACCTTTCAGTCCGCACAAATCTTGTGCGGACTGAAAGAGAGAACAGACAAAACCACAGCTTTTGTAACGCCGACCTGCGACTCCACTCCACTCCATTTCCATTGCAGGCCAACATATTTTCAAAACCTGTGCAAAAAAGACACTGACGACTGACACCTTGTTTTGACGTCGGTTTCATCGGCTTCTTACACCGCAACGCGGCACAAGATCACGCCGTGTCCTTGTCGAAATTGTAATCTCTGGGAGGTTCTCAGTATGTGGAATACACTGCTTTTTGAAAATCAGGACGGTATCGGGATTCTCAAAATCAATCGTCCTAAAGCCCTTAACGCTCTGAACGACGAGGTCATGACTGACCTTCAGGACTGGACTGCGAAAGTCGCCGCCGACAAGAGTGTCAAGGTGATCATCATCACTGGCGAAGGCGAAAAATCGTTTGTTGCTGGCGCTGACATCGGCCAGATGCAGGCTCTGGATGCTCCCGCTGGTGCCGCATGGGGACGCCTCGGTCAGTCTGTCATGACCGCCATTGAAAATCTGCCCCAGCCCGTCATCGCGGCTATCAACGGTTTCGCGCTCGGCGGCGGTAACGAACTCGCCATCTCCTGCGACATGCGTATCGCGTCTGAAAAAGCCAAATTTGGTCAGCCTGAAGTCGGCCTCGGCATCACCCCCGGATTTGGCGGAACCCAGCGTCTGCCTCGCCTCATCGGCCCCGGACGCGCCCGCTACCTCCTGTACACCGCTGAAATCATTGACGCTCAAAAGGCTCTGGAATTCGGTCTGGTGGACATGGTTGTCGCGCCTGAAGCCCTCATGGAAACCGCTCTCGGTGTGGCTAAAAAGATCGCCAAGCAGCGCACCTTTGCTGTGCAGCAGACCAAGCAATGCGCTCTGCGCGGCGTAGAAGCGCCTCTGACCACCGCTCTGGAATTTGAAGCTCAGGCTTTCGGCCTCTGCTTTGCCACCGCAGATCAGAAAGAAGCCATGCAGAAGTTCCTCGACAAGAGCAAGAAATAACGATTGATTGAAAAAAAACAGGGGGAAGCGGAACCGTTCTTCAAAGCGGCTCCGCTTCCCTAGAGCATTTTCAATCTGAAAACGCTCTAATGTCTCACCCCAAGAGCTGGCACAAAACAGCGTCGGCCTGCATCGCCGCAGCCATGGTGACGCGAGGGGCAAGCGGGGGAGCTTTGGGGCTGACCTCGTTTTGATGGTCACCAACAACGATGAGCCGCCCCATGCGCCGCGCTGTCATGGGGGAGCCGCCCCAGCCTGCCATACCAGAAGCGGCAATGACAACATGCCCTTGCAAGAGCAAACCTTCCACCAGCGCCCGCTTGGTGCAAGGATCATCCACCGCCTCAACAACGATGTCACACGACACAAACAATCTCGCTGCCGAATCTGGATCAAGCGCACAGGGTTGCGTCACCAGATCCAGTTGCGGATTGAGTTCGCGCAACACCTCAGCCAGCGCATCCACCTTGGGTTGCCCCAGATGACGCGGGAAAAAATACTGCCGATTGAGATTGGACAGCGCCACCGTGTCTGGATCCGCAAGGATCAGATGCCGGATGCCGCTGCGAACCAGCATGACCGCGCAATTTGACCCCAGACCTCCAGCGCCGACAATGCCGATGCGCGCCGAGGTCAACCGTCTGCACTGCTCCGGCGTACAATGCGCCGCAAGAACAGCGTCCCAGTCAGGACTGTTCTGGTTTTGTTCGTTTTTTTGACGGCTTTCCTCGCTCATTCGTCCGCACCCTGCTCTTTCCGCTCCTTCTCTTTCTCCTCTTTGTACGTCCGAACGGCAAGATTGTGCTCGGCAAGAGACGCGCTGAAGGCATGGGTTCCGTTGCCACGGGCGACAAAATAGAAAAAGGCGTGCGCTTCCGGCTGAAACGCCGCACGCAGACACGAAAGCCCCGGCGAACAGATGGGGCCGGGTGGCATCCCCTTGTGCTTATAGGTGTTGTACAGATTGCCGGCATCGTCAAGCTGACTGCGGCGGATGGGCGCCTTGAAGGTTTCACCGACCCCGTAGGCTATTGTCGGATCAGCTTGAAGCAGCATCCCGGTGCGCAATCTGTTGGCGTACACCCCTGAAACTCTGGATCTTTCGTCTGGGATATGGGTTTCTTTCTCCACAATAGAGGCCATGGTGACAAGATCTCGCACCTGATTGCCCTTGTTAGGGCCGGGGCGTTTGCCGTTTGGCCAGAGCATGGCGGTTCGCCTCCAGAACGTGTCGATGAGCCGCCCCACAATGATTCTGGCGGAAGCGTCGTTCAATTCAAGCGGACGCATCAACAAATAGGTGTCTGGAAACAGAAAGCCTTCCGCGTTGGCAAACGGGATGCCCCAGAAGCGCAAAAATTCCGGGTCATGCACAACAGCCTTGAAATCCTCAAAACGCACCAGTCTGGCTTCTTCCAGACGCTTTCCCGTTTCCCACCACGTCAGCCCTTCAGGAATGGTCACGCGATCAAGGAGCGGTGTGCCGTTGATAAGCTGATCGAGGACTTTCTTCGGCGTCCAGCCTGTATTGACCCGAAAGCGCCCGCTCTTGATGCTCGTTGCTTGCTCTGTCCAGCGGGCGAGGATACCAAATTTGTTTTCGTCACGGACAGCCCCCAGCTTGAACAGTTCCGCCGTCAAAACGCCAAAGCTGGTGCCGGGGGCGATGGTGACTTCCACATCCCTCGCCGGTAAGCTTCCGGGGCTACTGAGAAAACTGTAGACTTGCCACCCAATGGCACCCCCTGCCAACAGAAACAGCAACAGCAAACAAAGCACCCACTGCCCAACGCCCAACGTCTTTTTGGGCGGCGTTGCCCATATCTTTGCCTGCTCTGATTCTTCTGACTGTTCGGTGAGCGAGGATGTCAGTTGTTCTGATGACGACTCGGTATTTTCAGACGCATTCTTCATACACGATTCCGTTTTTCAAGGGGTTGATCCAAAAAAGATTGCAGAATCCGCACTGCCGCCTGTTGATCGAGCACAGGACGAGCTTGTGCCGCCGAGCGTCCGGCTTCCCGCAGATCAAGCTCTGCTTCGTGACTGCTGAGTGCCTCTTCCATCCAATAGAGAGGCAACGTGCAGCGTCTGGCAAGACTCTTTGTAAAATTGCGGACTTGTCGCGTTGTGAGGGACTCTTCGCCGTCAAGTTGCAGAGGCAGTCCCACAACCACCGCGTCCGGGTTTTCCTCGGCGATGAGCGCCAGCAACTCGTCAAAAAAAGCCACCCGCGTGCGCATGATGAGCGTTTGCCGGGGAAAGGCCATCCGCCCACCCGCGTCCGTGACCGCGACCCCGGTGCGTTTTTGTCCATAATCAAGGGCAAGATATTTCATGATATAGCTTTGTTGCGGTGTAAAAAAGTTGGCTCATTCTACATGAGAGCCACCCGTGGGGCAACTGGGGCACATTGTCTGTCCGAGCCGCTCGTGGTAGCATCACGCATCGACCAAAAGCCGCTGTTTTTAGAGCATTTTGCTTTTGAAACACT
>JAVVPW010000119.1:0-5852 GCA_036655575.1 Bilophila sp. | reverse complement strand
TAATGGCCGGGTGCGCTTTGTCGGGGATATTCCGGATGGCGCCCTGCAGGTGAGCTATCGTCAAGGAGGCGAAGTGATGACGCTGCCCTCGCGTGGCCATCGCGACCTCAAGCGTCTGCTCAAAACCGTGCTTGAAGAGCTGGATCACAAGCATCTTAATGAAGTGCCGCCGTTTGATGTCAGCAATCCGTCGTCCGAGAACCTCGCCCGCTACATCTGGCAACGCATGGCACCAAGCCTTCCAGACACCGTACACCTGCAAGGTGTGACCGTAGCTGAAAAAGGCATCCAGTCCGCAACCTACTGCGAACGATAACGTTTCGGTGCGCCACCCGTGCCGGAGGCACATTGTGCCGGAGACACATTGTGTCGGAGGCGCACCCTTCCCTGCTACGCGCCGCAGCTCCCGCCACAGCCGCCACAGGGGCTTTTACCCGGAAGATGTGGGGCTATGGGACGGATGGGGCCGGCTTTAAAGGGTGCCGCACCGGTTTTGAGATTGGGCGCGGAAAGTTGGCGCTCTGTATGCGGGCTTCCGCAGGAAGGGCAGACAGGGCAAGAATCCCCTGTCGCCATTTCCTCGAAATCGTGAGAACATGCGCTACAGTGAAAATCGTACATGGGCATGAGACTTCTCCTGAAAAAAACGGTTTCCCTTGAGTATAGTCATTCGGCTCAGGCTGGCAAGCACAAGACGCGAGGATGCGGACTTGCCAAGGGCGGTTTCCTGTGCCAAACAGTTTCTTTATGAATCGGAGCGAATACTCCGGGTAGCATTCCAGATTGGAAAAGGAAGAAGCCAGTTGTTCCTTTGCAGGCAAATCCGTGCTCTCATCACTCCTGAATCGGCGTTCGTCCTGTTCGGGATTCTGTCGTTGCTGCTTTTCCCCTGTGCTGTGCAGAGTCAGTCAACTCCCGTGCAGACGGGCACATCCGGGCAGACTGGCGTGGGGGCGATGCTGGTGAGTCAAGAACCCTTCACACTCAAGCTCCGCTCGTTCAGCGTGGAAACCGTTGACGGCGGCGTTCGTGTCGAATCCGGTCTGATGCTTGAAAAAACAGCGTTCCTCCGCGCTCTGCTTCGTGACGGCGCGGTACTGAACCTTGCCGGTACGCTCACGCTTGAACGACTGCGCACGCTGCTTTCCAACACTGTTTTATCAGAAATCACACTCCTCTACCAGCTACGGCACGATCCTTTGACGCGGGAATTTGTCCTGAGTGTTGCGGGAAGCCCCTCCATACGCCAGAAAAATCTTGACGATCTGCTCGCTTTTGCATGGAAAGACATGCATTTCTTGTTACCACTACAAGAATCTCTCGTTTCTGGAGAAACGTATCGTGTGCGCCTTGATTTGACGTTGCAACATGCGGAAGTTCCGCCGTGGCTAGAAAAAGCGCTGTTTTTCTGGTCTTGGGATGTAGCACCTGCGGCGTCCTTCTCTCATGAATTTGTGTACTGATGCGCACTGGTGCCACCATGATCGAACAACTGGACAAAGTCGTCCATATCGGCGTTCCAGATGAACGAGAACGCAAGCGCCGTCGGTACGAGCTGTTGGCTGCTGGCGTGTTGCTGTTGCTGGTGCTCGGCGGAACATGGGCACAACTCTCGCTGTACGGTGTAGATTCGTGGATGTTCATTGTTCTTTTGAACATCAATTCTCTTTTCATGCTTGTCGTGCTGTTTCTGGTGGCGCGTAACGTTGTCAAGCTGATTATGGAGCGCCGCAGAAAAGTTTTTGGCGCACAGATCCGAACGCGACTTGTGGTTGTCTTTATTTCGCTTTCGCTCGTTCCTACGGTCATCATGTTTCTTGCATCCAACCGCGTTGTCGTCACCAGTGTGGACTACTGGTTCACAAGGCAGACGGAAAGCGCGCTTCGGGCTGCCCTTGAAGTTGGACAGAGTTTTTACGCTGCCTCAGCCGATCGCTTACGAGCGCGCTCACAGGCGGTTTTGCAGGAGCAGACGCAAAAACGCATCGCATGGGGAAGTCCGGGCATAGACAGTCTGCTTGAGAGCAAGCAAAAAGAATACGGTCTGACGCTGGTTGGCCTTGTCAATCCGCAAGGAAAAGAACAGAACTGGCACGCCTCCAAAGCCACCACAGAGGTCTGGAAAGAAACCAGAGACCGTATTGACTGGAATCATGTAGCCCAAAACACGTTTGGTTCGCTGCTCTGGGCGAAAGACGACGCCGACTATGTGATCGGTGTGCTTGCTATTGACGGTGGGCGTTCGGGGTATCTGGTGACGGCGGAGAGCATCGGACAGGGATTGCTCACCAAACTGGAGCGGATTTCCAACGGATTTGAGGAATACGCCCAACTGAAGCAGCTCAAGAAACCTCTGAAAGTTTCGTTCATGCTCATTCTGGGTGTGCTGGGGATGATCACGATTTTCGGCTCCGTGTGGTTCGGCTTCCGCTTATCCAAAGAATTTACAGCACCGATTCTGGCTCTGGCGCAGGGGACAACCCGGATCGCGCAAGGGGATCTGGATTTTCGACTTGACGACAAGGGGACGGATGAGCTGGGGCTTCTTGTGCAGTCCTTCAACCATATGGCGCGGGATCTGCAAGAAGGTCGCACCAGTTTGACGCACGCCAACACCATGCTTGCCGAGCACAACCGCTACATTGAAACAGTGCTCGACAACATCACCACAGGTGTCATCACGCTCGACGCGGATGGCTTCATCCTGACCATGAACAAAGCGGCCTGCTCTATTTTTGCAGCCGATGTGCAAGCGCTGAAAGGGCACAACCCCGTGCAGTTTTTGCCTGACAGCCACGCGGCGGTGTTTGCGTCCATGCTTGAGGTCTTGCGCGAACACCCCGAACAGAACTGGCAGCGTCAGGCAGATTTTATTCTCGGCGATCGGAGTTTGAAACTCATTCTTCATGCCGTGGCCTTGTCAGGGCCCGGAGGCATTCGGGCGTATGTCGTGGTGGTTGAAGACATCACGGAACTTGAAAAAATGCAGCGCATGGCGGCATGGCGTGAAGTGGCTCGGCGTATTGCCCATGAAATCAAGAATCCGCTCACGCCCATCAAGCTGTCCGCGCAACGTCTGGAACGCAAATTCGGCAGTCTCGTGTCTGACCCGGCCTTTGGGCAGTGTACCGGTCTTATTGTCAAGCAGGTAGAGCGCTTGCAGGAAATGGTGCAAGAATTTTCCGCTTTTGCCAAGCTCCCGGAAGTGCAGCTCATGCCCGGCAACATCGCGCCGCTCATGGAAGAGCTGGTCACGCTTTTTCGCAACAGCCACAGCTCGGTAGATTGGGAATTGCGCCTGCCGGAAACCTTGCCGTCTATCTCTATGGATCAGGCCGCGTTGCACCGGGCGCTTGTCAATATCCTCACCAACGCGGCAGAAGCTCTGGAAGCGCAACCTCCAGAAGAATCCAAGAAAGTGCGTATCACCGCTGTCCACGACAGCGGGCGCGGGAGTCTGCGGTTTATTTTGTCAGACAACGGGCCGGGGCTGAATCCTGAGGAACGGGAACGCATGTTCGAGCCGTATTTTTCGCGTAAAAAGGGCGGTACAGGTCTTGGGCTTGCCATCGTCAAATCCATCATTGCGGATCACCACGGAACTGTCCGTGCCGTAGGCGCTCAAGGTGGCGGTACCGCCATCGTTGTAGAAATCCCTGTATTCAGGGGGTAAAGGGCTTGAGGTCGGGAGGGGGGGAAACCTTCTTCAGAAAGCCCCCCCTCTTCCGTCCGCGCTTTTATCGTCCGCGCTTTTATTTACTCATAGCGTTGATGAATTCGTCGTTGGACTTGGTGCCACGCATCTTGTCGAGGAGGAACTCCATGCTGTCGATGGACGACATGGGGGCGAGGATTTTGCGCAAGATCCAGACGCGCTTTAAGACATCCTCAGAGAGCAACAGATCTTCCTTGCGTGTCCCAGTACGGTTGATGTCAATGGCGGGGAAGACGCGCTTTTCAGACAAATGGCGATCCAGATAGATTTCCATGTTGCCGGTACCCTTAAATTCTTCAAAGATCACTTCATCCATGCGTGAACCGGTATCAATGAGCGCGGTGGCGATGATGGTCAGACTGCCGCCCCCTTCGATATTACGAGCCGCACCGAAAAAGCGTTTGGGACGTTGCAGGGCGTTGGCGTCAAGCCCCCCGGACAGGACGCGCCCGGAAGAAGGCGTCACGGCGTTGTAGGCTCGTCCCAGACGGGTGATGGAGTCGAGCAAAATCACCACATCGCGCTTGCGTTCCACCAGTCGCTTGGCTTTTTCAAGAACCATTTCACAGACTTGCACATGGCGTTGCGGCGGTTCGTCAAAGGTGGAACTGATGACTTCGGCGTTTTTCACCGTGCGTTCCATGTCCGTGACTTCTTCGGGGCGTTCGTCGATGAGCAAGACAATGAGGTAGACTTCAGGATGATTGGCATTGATGGAGTTGGCGATGCTCTGGAGCAGGATGGTTTTCCCTGTGCGGGGAGGTGCCACGATAACCCCGCGCTGTCCGCGTCCGATAGGAGACATGAGGTCAACAACGCGGCAGGAGAGGTTTTTTTCACCGTTTTCCATCGTCATCTTGCGATCAGGATAGATGGGGGTGAGATTGTCAAAGAGAACAACATGCTTGGCGTTTTCTGGAGGTTCAAAGCCGATCTCCTTGACCTTCAGAAGCGCAAAATAGCGTTCGCCTTCCTTGGGGGGGCGGATCTGCCCGGATACCACATCCCCTTTGCGCAGGTAAAAGCGCCGAATCTGGGAAGGTGAAACGTAGATGTCGTCGGGGCCCGGCATGTAGCTTGACAGAGGCGAACGCAAGAACCCATAGCCGTCCGGCAGGATCTCCAGAACGCCGTCACCGTAAATAGCCCCACTGCGTGACGCACACGCCTGAAGCATGGCGAAAATGAGTTCCTGCTTGCGCATCGAACTGGCATTTTCAATTTCGTACTCTTCTGCCAGCTCCATGAGCGAAGACATGCTCATGTTCTTCATTTCAGTCAGGCTCATTGCAGCGCCTTCCTGATCCTCAGAGGTAAGTTTCTTCTTCCGCATACCGATCCGTTACTTGCTTTGGAAGTGAATAAACAGTGCCGGGCACAATGCCGGACGAGCCTTTACGGCAAGCCTCTTGACGCGAACAGGCAACACCGCAACGTTTTGTTGCTCTTTGGGAAAACAACGTTTTTCCCCAAATAGTGTCATTTGAAAGAGGGATATTCAAATGAAAAAGATTTTTTTGGAAACTCGTCGTGAAACGAGATCACAGGCGCACAAAAGTGTGCGAAGGTATGTGAGATAAGAGCATTTTGCGAAGGAAACAAACACTATGCTCTAGGATCTGGATGTGCTGAGTTCTGAGGCAGGCGTGCGACAAGATTTCGTCGCAGAGGTTTTCCTAGCGCAACTCGCGCCTTTTGGCAAGAAGAAAGAGCGAGTAACGTCTCTTTTTCTGTCGTTTTGGGCGTGTGTGTGAGAGCCTTTTCAGGGAGAAAGGTGCCTTGTCAAGAGGCAAGACCGGAGGCAATCTCCGGTCTTGCTAACGACCATATATGGCCTTGTTATAACGTTACGCCTTGAAATTTGGATCCTTCGCAGCTTCTTCCCGCACCAGCTTGAAGATCATCGGGCTGAGTAACAGGATAGCGATAAGGTTCGGGATAGCCATGAGCGCGTTGCAGGTGTCTGCGATCAACCATACCACGTCAAGCTGCGCCAGCACACCAATTGGCACGGCAATGCTGTAAATGACGCGGAAAGGAATCTGCGCCTTGTCGCCCATCAGGTAGATAGCGCAACGTTCGCCGTACACGCACCAGCCAAGGGTGGTTGTGAAGGCAAAGAGCGCCAGACACAGGG
>JAVVPW010000118.1:0-6165 GCA_036655575.1 Bilophila sp. | reverse complement strand
TGCTTTTTCCTGATGCGGACGAGCCTCTCGCCCCTTTGAAAGCACCTCAGGAAGAGAGCGGCATGAATTGCATCTGCCGTACCGCCGAGCTGGCCTCTTTTGCAGTGGTGCCGGTTCGCGTCTGTCCGCCGAATCTGTCTGCTGTGCGTGAGCTGGCACCCGTACTCGCGGTTTTGCCTTCGAGGGACAAAGAGAGCTTCTCCTCTGCCCTTGGCGTGCCAGTGACGGCCTCTGTGGTTGCGGGAAAGATGGTCTTGTCTGCAAAGGAAGTTCGCTGTCTGGAAGTGGGCGACACGCTCTTGCCGGAGCAGTACCTTGCAGCGCAAGGACGTGTGACCTTGACTTTTTCACTTGCTTCCGGCACATGGAATGCTACCGCCACTGTCTGTGAACAGCGCGCTTCACTCACAGCGTTTTTTACCACACGCACAAAGGAAACAACCATGCCAGACGTTCCGGCTCCCCCCATCCATGATGAACACGAACCACAAGCCGGACAACAAGAAGCTGGTCTGGACGAATCCGGTACATCGACTCCAGAGGGACTTGATCCCGGCGCACTGGAAATGAACGTTTGTTTCGAGCTGGAACGCCGGACACTGGAACTTCGAGACGTCATGTCGCTTTCCCCTGGCTACACGTTCATGCTGGACACTGACCCGCTTGGGCCTGTAACCGTGCGCATCAACGGTAAGGCCATGGGAAAAGGACGGCTGGTAGACGTGAACGGCATTCTGGGGGTGCAGATCACACAGCTCAACACAAACTGAGACAACAAGAGGTCCGCTACACCACAATGACAGGAATCAACCCGCTCTATTTCATCGCTGGCATGGCTCTTCTGGGGCTTGCGCCTTTTTTTCTGATGATGGTCACCTCGTATGTAAAAATCGTGGTTGTGACGTCTCTGGTACGAAACGCGCTTGGCGTGCAGCAGGTGCCCCCAGCCATGGTCATGAACGGGCTTGCCATTATTCTCAGCTTGTTTATCATGGCTCCCATGGGCATGAGCACTCTGGAACTCATAGACACCAATCCTCCTTCTTCAACGATGACTGCCGGAGAGCTTCTTGGTATACTGGACAGTGCCTCGCCTCCTTTACGGGAATTTTTGACAAAAAATACGGACGATACTATCTTGAACGTGTTCGTATCCACAGCCAAACGTATTTGGCCTGCCAATCGTCACGCAAGCATCAGCAAGAAGAACCTGCTCATTCTTGTGCCGGCTTTTACTATTTCAGAGCTGACCAGAGCCTTTCAGATAGGTTTCCTGCTGTATTTGCCCTTTATCGCCATTGATCTTATCATTTCCAACATTCTTCTCGCCATGGGCATGATGATGGTGTCGCCCATGACCATTTCTCTCCCCTTTAAGCTGCTGCTCTTCGTTACCCTCGATGGCTGGTTGAAAGTCAGTCAGGGACTGCTGTTAAGTTATTCATAATCCTGTAATCCGCACTGCGAAAATGATATGAAAACAACAATAGTAGAACAATCTGGTGTGATCGTGGTTGAAGTTGAAGGCCGCATGGATGCCGGAAACGCACAGGCGTTTGAAGATGTCTGCAAGGAACAGCTTGCCGCAGGTGTGCAGAATCTTGTTATTGATTTTGCTGGAGTGGAATACACCAGTTCTGCTGGCTTGCGCGGCATTCTGGTTGTAGCCAAGGCCGCCAAAGCGAACAAAGCCTCTCTGGTCATTTGCGACCTGCAACCGCAGGTGGCTGAAGTGTTTACCATTTCAGGATTTATGAGCATTCTGTCTATCCACAAGACGCGGCAGGAAGCCATCACCTCACTGAACTGAGGCCTTAGAGCGTTTTCAGAATGAAAATGCTCTGCTGACACGAAAGTGGCAGCCGCCGCATGCTCTAGAAAAGACACCTTAGGGCAGATCAACGTTGCATCTGTAAGGATTTCCCCATGCAAAAACTTCAAGTTCCAGCAAAAGTTGAACACCTTGAGGCCATCAATGCCTACATTGATACGGCTGTGCCGGGTCATTTTCTTCCCTTGGTGAGTTCAATAAAGCTGGCGGCGGAAGAATTTTTTGTGAACATCTATTCTTACGCCTACAGTGATACAACAGGCACTGTGGAAATGGAGTGCGGAGAAGTTGCTGACTCCCCGTCGGGCATGTTTTTGCTGATCAAAGATTGGGGGCCGCCCTTCAATCCCTTTGAAGAAACGGCAAGTCCTGATATCACTCTCGACATCGACAGCCGCCCGATCGGTGGTCTTGGCGTCTATCTTATCAAGCAAATGAGCCAGAGCCAGCACTACAGACGGGAAAATGGGGCCAACATCATAGAGCTTATTTTTACCCTGCCGCAACCGGCAACGCGCTTGCCCTCTTTTGTTCTTCCCCTGTTGCTGGCTTTCGGACTCGCCTTTCCCGGAGTGCTGCACGCCCAGAACGTCATACCCGGAACCATCCTCAGTGACGAACGGGAAACCGTCATGATTGAAGCTGTGCCCGTAAGCAAACTCGTGCGGCGGCCTGTGCCGGTTCAACAAAATGCAGAAAACGTACAGGCGACACCCCCTACTCCCCCCGGTCACCCCCTCTCGATACGATCCAAAGCACTGGTCACAGAAAACCTGCTCCACGACATGGACGTTTACGCCCTGTCGCCGCACGCACGGTTTCTGTCGTTGTCGTATCGGGGTGTACCTTCGCCGCGCCTCGCCTACAGATCCACCCCAGCGCGTCGGCCTGTCTCCTCCTTGAGAGCCGATGTCGAACGCTGGGCAGACAGCATTGCTAAAGCAAGCCGGGTAAACGATTTGCCGGAAGCCCTTATTGCCGCTGTCATTCAAACAGAATCGGCGTTCAACCCCACGGCACGCTCCAGCAAAGGGGCACAGGGACTTATGCAGATTATGCCGGATACGCAACGCTATCTGGGGCTTACTGACCCCAGCAATCCTGAAGCCAACATCATGGCTGGTAGCCGCTATCTGAAAGAGCAGATGAACACCTTCGGCAGTCTGGAGCTGGCTCTTGCCGCCTACAACGCCGGCCCCGGAAACGTACAACGCCACGGCGGCATCCCCCCGTTTGCAGAAACACAGGGATTTGTGCGTACTGTTCTCTTTTACATGGAATGACAAAAAAATGTCCACCCGAAAAAAGCTCATACTCCTTGTTGTTCTTTCCTTGCTGCTGTTGGCAGGGGGGACGGGAATTTTTACCATGCGCAGCGTGGAAACAACCATGCTGTCCGAACAACACCAGGATGCTATAAACTCTGTCGCTCTTGTTGCACGCGCCATAGAACGTATGTCCAGCATGTTGCTGTATAACAAGCTGGAACAGTCCGCCACACTTCGACAATTTATGCGCACAGTGTGTGACCCTCTGGAAAAAATGGCAAAAGAGGCAGAGGATCCTTTTCAGGTCTTCAAAACGTATTTTTTGCCGGACAACGTTGTCATGCGGGTTGTGAATCGTTCTGGCAAGATTGTGTTCAGCAGGGGCGACCTCCTTGACTTTAATCCCTACACCCACCGCAACCTGAAAGGCGAGATCATTCTAGAAAGCATGTTTCGGCAGGCAAGAAAAAGCCTTGCCGCTTTAAGTGTTGTACACCATTCCCAAAACAACGTTCCCAGTCAGTATTATGGGAGGCACTTTTACCTGCCCAAGCAGGATCTGCTTGTAGGGGTCTGGACTGATACCTCTATGGTAGAAGCCGTGTACAATGCGTATATTGATGACTGTATTCGAGATTTACGCTATTATTTTCAGGGGCTTTCTCTTGGGCAGACCGGTTTTTTGTTCATTCTCGACAAAGACGGGCGTGTTATTGTTGGGCCTAAGGACATGAAGACAGACATGAATGACGGTACAAAGTCACTCATGGAACTTGTCCGCAAGGCATCACTCACCCCAAAAACGCCCCTTCTTCTTCCAGAGTTCGACGCCTTTGACAAGGAAAACCCGCGTGAGGCGTTGCTTTTTGCCCGCTATATCAAGACGGTAAAATACTTTGCCGGCGGCGTTGTGTATCTGGATGAAGCACGCGAACCGGGGCGTGAGCTTTCTTTCTCTCTGGTTCTGGGGGTATTGCTCACTCTGCTGATTGTTTTGCCTCTGGCTGTCTGGTTGACCACAAAGGCCATAAAACCCCTTGGGGTGCTGGCACGGTACGCCAGAAAAATACCAGAAGAAGATTTTATGCAGAACGCCACACCATCCCCCGCGCTCCAGAAACTTGCCGCAGGACGTGACGCTGAAATCTCAGAGCTGGCGAGTTCCTTTTTGTTCATGGACGCAACCTTGCGTTCACGAGTGCGGTCGCTCATGGACGCTACCGTTGCCCGCGAGCGGTTGCAGGCTGAACTGACCACCGCCCTTGAAATCCAGATGGGGTTTTTGCCATCCCCTCTGTCTGAGGAAATATGTGCTAACCGTTTTTCTCTGGCTGCAAGTCTTGAATCCGCACGGGAAGTGGGGGGCGATCTCTACGATTTTTTCATGTCGGACGACAATCGGCTCTGTTTTATCATAGGTGATGTCTCCGGCAAAGGGATACCCGCAGCCCTGTTTATGAGCATGACGCTGACACTTATCCGAGCCAATCAGGCCGCGCATCCCACACCGGAACGGCTTGTGCAGGTGCTGAACAACTGTCTGGCTACAGACAACTCCAAGTGCATGTTTGTTACGCTGTTCATCGGGGTGCTGGATTTGAGCACCGGAGAGCTTCTTTACGCCAATGCGGGGCACAATCCCCCGGTGCTGCTGCGGCCTGACGGGACTGTTGCGTGGCTGAAGGGCTTGAGCGGCCCGGTGGTTGGCGTTGTAGAAGACGTGCCCTACAGCCTTTCGCAAACACAGTTGTTGCCGGGGGAATCCCTTTTCCTGTATACCGACGGACTCAACGAAGCCATGGACGCAAGCAACAATCAATTTAGCAATGAGCGTATGCTGAAAACGCTTGGCACCTGTTGCACGGACACACCGGAGGCTATCCTTGCCACCATGCGCAACGACGTAGACAAACATACAGCCGGGTATCCCCCATCGGATGATATTACCATGCTTTGTGTACGATACCGGGGTCTTGAACCGGGGAAGGAGGGTGTGTGCTGATGTACGTTCTGCAACGCAGTGTCGTTCTCTGGATTGTTTTTCTGTGCGTTGCGTGCCCCTCGCTGGCAACAGCAACCCCACACCCCTACCGTATCGCCTATCTGGAATCTGGCTCGTACTGGCTCTACAGTAATACCTATAAAGCCATTAAGGTGAGCCTACAGACAGACAAGACGCTGTCTATCGAATATCCCGAACAGTTGCACGTCAGTGTTGGCTGGGAAAAACCGAGTGCAGAGCTCGCGGCAAGAGCCAGAGAACTGTTCGCCGCCAAGCCGGATCTTATCATCGCGGCGGGTACAGAGGCCGCACAGGCTCTGTTTGCTGCCAATGACGGCACCACCCCCATTCTTGGCATCGCTATCTCGGACCCCGTGAAGTCCGGGGTTATGAAATCCCCCACGGAACCCACTGTAAAAAATTTCAACTGCGAAATTTTGCCGGAACGCTGGAAAAATATGTACCGAGCCTTTCACGAAGTGGTTCAGTTTCAAAAAATGGGCATGATGCATGTTGCAACGACTACCGGTACAACAGCGTCTGGCGTGGACGATGCCATTGAAATAGGCAAGGAATTGGGCTTTGAGGTTGTCGAGGTTCTCATCCCCGACGAGACGCCGACTTCGTGTGGTCAGGGCATAGAAAAGCTGCGCACGAAAGGGGTCGAAGCCTTTTTCATAGGGCCACTGAACTGCTTTGACTGGTCAAGCACGAATCCTGCCCCGCTCATCAACCTGTTGCACAAATACGGGATGGCCACGTTTGCGCGAGAAGGCTCCCCCTGGGTTCAGGGCGGTGCGCTTATGGGGTTTTCGACCTGGAATTTCAGCTTTACAGGAAAAAAACTGGCTCTTGCGGCGGCGCAGATGCTGCGTGGCGTGTCGCCGGATCAAATCAATATGGCGGGAGTCAGCGAACCGGTTCTTTCGCTCAATTTTGAGACGGCTCGTTTGCTTGGGCTTGATCTGTCTTTCGACGTTTTGCTGATGTCGGAAGAGATTTTTGTAGAAACCACCAACCCAGAGCTGGATTAACATGACAATCGACTTCAGCATTGCCAATCA
>JAVVPW010000117.1:0-6174 GCA_036655575.1 Bilophila sp. | reverse complement strand
TTGAGACCGGCGCCGTCTTTGTCTGCGCCGCCGCGGATGTGAAGGATGCAACCGGGGCAGTCGGCAACGACACGTTTAGCGCCAGTTGCGGCGATCCCGTCGAGCTTCTTGCGCAACAGTTCCGCTGAAAGCTGCGGGAACTTGGCGGTGTAGGTGCCGCCAAAGCCACAACAGACTTCTTCTTCCGCTGCGGGAACGTAGGTTGCGGCGGCGGCGAGCAGTTCGCGGGGGGCGTCGTGTACCCCAAGACTGCGACACAGGTGACAAGAAGCGTGATACGTCACAGCTTCAGAACTGCGCACAAAATCATCAGCCGTCAAGCCCAGCTTTTCCTTGGCAAAGGTACTGAAATCCATCACCTTTGCAGAGAAAGCAGCTATGCGCGCTGTGCGCCCCGGTTGATCCGCAAACAACTGCGGGTAGCCGTGCTTGAGATGCGAAGCACAGGAAGCGCAGAGCGTTACAATGACATCGTAGTCACCTTTCTCAAAGGCATCCATATTCTGGAGTGCCACATCTTGCGCTGCCGCCCGCGCACCCATCATGACCACAGGCAGACCACAGCACGATTGCTGCATCGGGAACTCTACACTGATGTTGTGACCACGCATGAGCTTCAGCGCAGCTTCAAGCTGTTCTGGATACACAAAATCTTGCACACAGCCCGCAAAGATGCCAACGCGCAACGCAGGCTTGGCAGAAACCGGATGCTCCAGCGTTTCCCAGCGATCCCGGAAGGCTTTTTCCGCAATGGCAGGCAGAGCGCGGTAACTGTGATCCTTGGCAAACACAGACGGCAGATGGCGGATAAAGGGTTCTCCGCCTGTCAACGGTTTTTGTGCGTATTTGGCAAAGCGCAACAGCGTGTGGAAGAGCTTGCGGTTTTTGAGTGTGGCGGAAAGGAGCGAGAGTTGCAGACCCGCGCCGTCATCCTCGTTCATACGCATCCGCAGTTCTTCAATGATCTTTGGAAGATCAATCCCGGCGGAACAGACATCCTTACAGGCCTGACAGTTGACACAGTTTTGCATCAGCGCTTTGGCTCTGTCCTTGCCGTGGAAGACATAGGTCAGGATCAGCCCGATGGCGCCGATGTAGATGTACCCCATCCGGTGCCCACCCACGAGACGGAACACGGGGCAGACGTTGGCACACGCGCCACACCGCACACAGCGCAAGACCTGCGAAAGCAACGGATCAGAGCGCAACGCAAGCCGCCCGTTGTCAATAAACACGACGTGCATGATCTTTTTGTGATCGCTCACCGCGCCTGTGGGTGTTGCGCCGTCAATCCAGCTCACATAGGACGTCATGTACTGCCCGGTGGCGTTGCGGGGCAGGACACGCAAGGTTGCCACAGCATCGTCAAGCACCGGGATCAGTTTGTCGATCCCGCACACCGCCACATGCACCCGTGGGAGGGTGGTCACAAGGCGGGCGTTGCCTTCATTGGTGACAAGGCCAATCGCGCCGTTTTCTGCGATGGCAAAGTTGGCACCGCTGATGCCCATGTCCGCTTCCACAAATTTGCGCCGTAGTTCGCGCCGCGCCACCCGCACCAGACTGGTGATGTCTTCGCTTTGCGTGACCCCGGTTTCTTCAGAAAAGGTGCTCGCAACCTGCGTGCGGGACAGATGGATGGCGGGCAACACCATGTGCGACGGGCCTTCGTGCCGCAACTGGATGATCCACTCCGCAAGGTCGGTTTCCACCACCTCAACACCTTCAGCTTCAAGCGCGGTGTTGGTCTGGATTTCTTCAACCGTCATGGATTTGGATTTGACAACCTTGTGACAGGCGTTGTCCTTGGCGATGCCAACGATGATCCGGTTGGCTTCTGCGGCGTCTTTTGCCAGATGGACTTGCACCCCGCGTTTTTCTGCTTCGGTCTTGAACTGAGCATAGAGCGCGTCCAGATTTTGAATCGCGGCGTCTTTTTTGGCGGCAATGTCTGCGATAAGCGCACGTTCGTCTTCACCCGCAAACATTTTTTTCCGGCTGTCCCGGTAGGCTACAGCAAAGGTATCAAGAATCTTGCGCTGAAACGTATCCGTCAGAGCGTCCGCAAGGTCACTCCGGTAGGTTTTCATATCTCTGGCTGGTTCTCTCATGGGAATCCTCTTGGTAGAGTAAAATCAACGAAAAAAAGCGTGCAACAGGACGATTATTCCGGCAACAGCACCACATGAAGGAAGAGCGGGCCGTGTACCCCAAGGGTGAGGACGCGCTCAATGTCCGCTGTCCGGCTAGGGCCACCCACATAGGCGATGAACGAAGGCTTGTCGCCTGCCATAAGTTTGCGCAGGAGGGGGGTTACTTCACTCGAACCAGACAGGATTTTTGACCGGGACAGGAGCAACACACAGGTTTCAGGAAGCATGGTCGCAAGGCGTTCGTCTTCATTGGTGCTGTTCAAGATGCAAGAACCTGTGTCTGCAAGAGCCGCAAGACTCCAGGCTACGCCGACTTCCAGACCGTCCGTATAGTCTCGCAGGTTCTTGTCCACAAAGAGAAGTCCCCGCTCTTCGCACCCCTTGCGCAGGGCTTCGGCCTGCTCAGGGGGCAGACCGGGCGCGGCAAGGGCGTTTGGTTTGCCGGGTGCGGTGGCGCCGGTTGCGGCGGCAACACAAGGCGGGGTGTCGGCACCTGGCGTACAAGGCGCGGTAGCCGCCATGAGATCCTCATGGTGTGGCGCGTCCCGACAGAGATCAAGAATATACTGAAACGCTTCATCGAGCGACGCGACTTCCTTGACCTTGGCAGAGATAAACTCTGACCGCTGTTTCCACAGTTCTACGACGTTCTGTTCCATGACGAATTCCCTTGTTAGAACGTTTTGCGATGTTTCAATCCAGAGGGACGTTGATTGCAAAAAAACTTCTTTCACGAATACGAGGTATTGTACGAAAGTCTGAGCTGTCAGTCCAGCATTTCCAGAGTCAGATTTTCGTTTGTAAACACACAAAGGTCAGCGGCAATGCGCATACTTTCCCGTGCGATGGCTTCTGTGTCGAGGGTACTGTACCCCACCAGCGCACGAGCGGCAGACAGGGCGTAAGGGCCACCGCTCCCGATAGCGGCGATGCCATCGTCCGGCTCAATCACATCCCCCGTGCCTGTCAGCATAAGGATGTGTTCTCTGTCCGCCACCAGCAGCATGGCTTCAAGTTTGCGCAGGTATTTATCCTTGCGCCAGTCTTTTGCCAGCTCCACTGCGGCACGGGTGAGGTTGCCGCCGGTTTCTTCAAGTCTGGCCTCAAACCGCTCGAACAGGGTAAAGGCGTCTGCTGTGGCTCCGGCGAATCCGGCGACAATCTGGCCTTTATACATGCGCCGCACTTTCTTGGCGGTGTGCTTCATGACAAGGGTTTGCCCCATTGTCACTTGCCCGTCGCCAACAAGCACCATTTTCCCGTTGTGTCGCACTGCAAGAATGGTTGTTCCGCGAAGCTCCATAGCGTTTTCCTTGTCTTTTTGGGGTCGAATAAAAGGTTACCCTTCCAGAATAACCACGGCAGCGGCATTGTCACGGGTGTGGGTCAGCGTCAGGTGTACCCGCAAAACCCCCAGCGCTGCGGCCTTCTTTGCCGCATTCCCAGACAGCACCAGCGTGGGTTTCCCGGAAGGTTCGGAACGCACTTCGAGTTCGTGGGGCGCAATGCCTTCGCTAAATCCTGTTCCAAGCGCTTTGACAGCCGCTTCCTTGGCCGAAAATCTGGCCGCGACATGGGCGATAGCGCGAGGGGAGGGCCATGTCGCGGCACTCCCGGCGCGGCGTGCTTCTTGTCCCGTGCCGTTGTCAGACACGCGAAAGGCCGCGTGTCCCGGCACGCTCTCCTGTTCGCGTTTATTCATGATCCGATCCAGAAAATGCGTACCAAAGCGCCGCAACACCCGCTCCACGCGCCCAAGTTCCACCATGTCGAGTCCAAGGCCGATGATCGTCATAGACACACCTCACGCTTACGGTGACGTGCTGTGCGTCTGAAGTCAAGTTGACGCTAACCCGACCTGCGTTTACAACAAGGGAAAGGTGACTCGAAGGGAGTAAGCAATGCGTCTTTGTATCGTGGGTACAGGGTATGTCGGACTGGTCAGTGCGGCGTGTTTTGCGGAGATGGGGAACGATGTCCAGTGTGTGGATGTGAACCCTGCGGTGGTGGCGCTGCTTGAAGGCGGGCACATCCATATTTTCGAGCCGGGGCTTGAGGACATGGTGCGCCGCAATCACGCGGCTGGGCGTTTGACGTTCACCACCAGCCTTGCTGCCGGTCTTGCTGGGGCGGCCTTTGCCTTCATCACAGTGGGGACGCCTTCTCGTGCGGATGGCTCTTGTGATCTTTCGTATGTGGAAGGCGTGGCGCGAGACATCGGTCAAAACATGCAAGGTGCGCTCATTGTTGTGGATAAATCCACCGTACCGGTCGGCACGGCAGATCGGGTGCGCGTCCTGATTGCCGAAACCCTTGCGGCGCGTGGGGTGGATACGCCGTTTGACGTGGTGTCCAATCCCGAATTTCTGAAGGAAGGCGACGCGGTTTCTGATTTCATGAAGCCAGATCGGGTGATTGTCGGCAGTGATTCCGAGCCTGCGGCGGCGGCGTTGCGCGAACTGTACGCGCCTTTTGCCCGCAGTCGGGAAAAACTCATTGTCATGAGTGTGCGCAGTGCGGAAATGACCAAGTACGCAGCCAACTGCATGTTGGCGACAAAAATTTCTTTCATCAATGAAATAGCTACGCTGTGTGAGCGCGTTGGTGCGGATGTCCGGGACGTGCGCACCGGCATCGGCTCGGATCAGCGGATTGGCTATCATTTCATCTATCCCGGCATCGGGTACGGTGGTTCCTGTTTCCCCAAGGATGTCAAAGCCTTGATCCACACCGCGCATCAGGCGGGCATGGTGCCTGAATTGCTTGAAGCGGTGGAGCTGGTCAATGCGCGGCAGAAGCGTTCGCTGGCGCTTCGGGTTGCCGAGTATTTTGCGCCGCAAGCCGCATCCACCGACCTCGCCCTTGCTGGCAAGACGCTGGCACTGTGGGGTCTGGCGTTCAAGGCCAACACAGACGACATGCGCGAATCGCCCGCGCTTGCGATCATTGAGGAGCTGACGCGCCGAGGGATGCGCGTTCGGGCGTTTGATCCCGTTGCTGCCGACAATGCGCGCAAGCTCCTTGCCGAGAACCCGCTGGTCAGCATTGAAGCGGATCAGTACGAAGTCTGCGCTGGTTCTGACGCGCTGCTTGTTGCCACGGAGTGGAATCAGTTCCGCAATCCTGATTTTGACCGCATCCGCCAGCTTCTCATTGCGCCCATCCTTTTTGACGGTCGCAACCTCTATTCCCCAACCACCCTTGCCGCTCGTGGCTTTGCCTATTTTTGCGTTGGTCGAGGGTAGGGCGTTTTCAGAATGAAAAGGTTCTAGCGAGACATAAAAAAAAGGGGAACATTCTGGAGAATGTTCCCGTTTTTTTTTACCCACACTTGGTATAGGCACAACTGGGGCAGGCGTGGCAACCTTCCTGAAAGACGAGTTCTTCGCCGCATTCGGGGCAGAGCTGACGGTCAAAGGCGTGGGCGGTGTTGATTGAAGGGGAGCGCCCCTTGAGGTAGCGGTTTTCGAGCACCCAGGCGATGGCGTCGGGAATGGAGAGCAGGAGTCCCTTTTTCTGGAACACGGGATGCTCGCCGCCAATGCCCTTGAGTTGCCCCACCACGTCGCTGACATCAACCCCGGAGCGGAAGGCCAGCGAGACCAGACGCCCGATAGCCTCTGCCTTGGCCGTGACAGAATGCCCGGATTTGCCGATGGTTGCGAAGATCTCAAACGGTTTGCCGTCCACCTCGTTGACCGTAAGATACATGCCGCCGAGTCCGGTTTGCACTTTTTGGGTGAATCCGGTGACAAAATCAGGGCGCTTGCGCACCTTGACCTGTACATCAGGCGTTGCCACCTCAGCAGAACCCGTGGTCAGGACTTGCGAAGACTTGCACCCGTCACGGTAGACCGTGACACCTTTGCAGCCTTCCTGATACGCCATCCAGTAGATCGAATAAATGTCTTCTTTGGTGGCGGCATTGGGCAGATTCACGGTTTTGGAAACCGCGTTGTCGGTGTGGCGCTGAAAAGCAGCCTGCATCCGCAAATGCCACTCTGGAGCGATGTCCATTGCG
>JAVVPW010000116.1:0-6232 GCA_036655575.1 Bilophila sp. | reverse complement strand
TCACCGTATCGCCCGCACCGGTGACATCAAACACATCTCGCGCCATCGTCGGAAGATGCCAGACATCATCACGATCCAAAAACAACGCCATCCCCTCAGATCCGAGCGTTGTCAGCAGATGTGCGCACCCCACCTCTGCAAAAATTTTCCGCCCCGCCGCAAGGATTTCCGCTTGATTGCGTACCGGCAAGCCCGCGCATTCGCCGGTTTCCTTGGTGTTTGGCGTCAGCAAAAACGCGCCTGCATAGAGCAGCACATTAGACGGCTTGGGGTCAACCAGTACCTTGACAGGATGCGGACACCCCGCAATCACCTCGGCAAGGCGCCGCATAAACGCCGCAGAAACAAGCCCTTTGCTGTAATCAGAAAGAATAAGCAGCTCGTGTTCCACAAGTTCAGACGCGATGACCTCAAAAACGCGCTCCAGATCCGCCTCTGCAAGCTGTGCTGTGTTTTCATAATCAAGGCGAAGCATCTGCTGCCGTCGAGCCATGATCCGCGTTTTGACCGTTGTCGGCCTGTCAGCCAGAGGCACAAGCGCCGCAGTGATGCCTTCGTTATGCAGCAAAGAACGGATGTTTGCCGCAGGCGGGTCTTCGCCCACGGTTCCAATCAACGTAGCTTTCCCCCCAAGCGCCGCGATATTGCGCGCCACATTCCCCGCCCCACCGAGTAAATACCGTTCGCTTTCTACACGAACAACCGGGACAGGTGCCTCCGGCGAGATGCGCTCTGCATCTCCCAAGAGGTAGGCATCGAGCATGAGATCGCCAACCACGAGCACGCGAGTTCCGGTCAGTCGGTCAACCATTTCAGGCAACGCCGCGATGACCTGTTGCATTCGAGCCTGTGCGGACACTGGGCTTTTTGCACGGCCTTCGGCGTGTAAGTTGTCTCTAGACGAAAGAAGGGACATGGGCATATCCGTAGCGCTCAATGTTCAAGGCCGGTTTCAAAGGCGTTCACTTCGGACAGAGGCGCGTCCATTTGCTGTGCCTCCTCTGCCTGTGTAGACAGTGGCGCATCGTATGTTTCACGGGAAACATCTACAAGCATCGCATCAGGTTCGTCCTGATGTGCGGCCTGTTCGACTTGTTCCGCGTGTTCAGTCTGTTCGACTTGTTCAGGCTCTGTGGAGGCTGTCTCCACGGTTACAGCCAAACCTAGTCGCTGCAAAATACCCGCCAGTTGCTCTTCTGATTCATACGGAAGCGTAATCCGCCCCATGCGATCTGTTCCCGCAATGGTCGCCTTGGGGTGTACGGTTTCACGCAATTGCCGAATGACAAGTTTGATGGATTCAGGTTTCTCGGTTCGAGAACTTTTGTGCGCGGGAGGCGTCCCCGTGCAGACCGCCACTGGCAGCGTTCCGTTTCTCTTCCAATACACCACCGCAGATTCAGCATCCCGTACCGACAGATGTCGTTCCATGATGGCAGTAAACAGCGCTTCTTGCAGCTCCAGCTCCGGCAGTGCCAGAATCGCACGGGCGTGTCCGGGCGTAAACTGCCCGTCGCGCAACGCCTCTTGCATCGTCTGAGGCAATTGCAACAGACGCAAAGCGTTGGCAACGGCAGAACGACTCTTGCCCAACCGCACAGCCAGCTCTTCCTGACTGAGCGGCAAACGCTCACGCAAGGTCTGAATGGCTTGTGCCTCTTCAAGCGCGTTGAGATCTTCGCGCTGAAGATTTTCAATAAGCGCAACGGTAAGCGCGTCATCGTCGGACAGTTCGCGCAAATAGACAGGGACTTCTGTCAAGCCTGCCCTTTGTGCCGCCCGCCAGCGGCGCTCTCCAGCCACAATTTCATAGATGGTCGCCGTATCTGTCCGGTGAGGACGAACAAGAAGCGGTTGCACAACGCCCTGACTGCGGATAGAGGCTGCCAGTTCGTCAAGTGCGGCCTCATCAAAATGCTTTCGCGGTTGCCCCTGACCGGGACAAAGTGCCGCGATGGGAAGCGTTGTGATCTCTGGCGCAGCCGTCTTTACACCCGTCGCTGGAGTGGTATCCATTGCAACCTCAACATTCACTGAAGGCACATTACGAAACAGGGCATCAAGACCACGCCCCAGCCCGCGTTCATGAGCAGACATAAGCAAACCTCACTCTAAAAAGGCAGGATTCATCGGAAACAAGGCGTCATTCCAAACAGTTCTCGTGAAGCACACCCCAAACAGGAGCGGATAGAACGAAAAAAGACGAGAAGGCAGGAGCTTTTCACAAAAAGCAGCCCTGCCCTGTCAGAGCTTTGTCCTTTATACAGCACGCTGAAAAATCAACTGAGTTCCTGACGTTCACGGCGCCCCGGCTTGCGCCGAACCACTTCCTTGGCGAGCTGAAGATAGGCTTCCGCGCCCTTGGATTTGATATCATAATGCAAGATTGATTTGCCATGACTGGGCGCTTCTGAAAGCCGCACGTTACGCGGGATCACCGTCTCGCACAAGTGCTCAGGAAAACAGCGCTTCACTTCCTCTTTGACCTGACGGGTCAATCTGTTGCGCGTGTCGTACATGGTGAGCACGACACCGAGCAGATTCAAATTGGGATTGAGGCGTTTCTTGACCTGCTCATACGTCTGAAGAAGTTTGACGATGCCTTCCAGCGCAAAAAACTCGCACTGGAGCGGAACCAGTATTTCTTTTGACGCGCACAGCGCATTGAGTGTTAAAAGTCCCAACGATGGTGGGCAGTCCAAAATGATATACTCAAATTTTTTATCCAGCTTTGACAACAGCTCCGCAAGATAAAATTCACGCCCCATCTTATCGACCAGTTCCAGCTCTACGGCAACCAGATCTGTCACAGACGGCAACACAAACAAAAACGGCGAGACTGTCGGAAGGATAGCGAGATGCGCCTGTTCCGGCTGAAAAAAAGCCGTATACAGATTGTACACCGAGGTATCTTGCCCGCAGCCCAATCCACTGGTGGCGTTGGCCTGCGGATCACAATCCACGAGCAGAACCCGTTTCTCCATGATCGCCAGCGACGCCGCCAGATTGATGGCTGTGGTTGTTTTTCCTACTCCACCCTTCTGGTTGGCAATGGCAATGATTCGCGCCATAAGCACACCCCTTGACTGTTTCACGGGAAACATGTTCGGATTGTAAGGTATATTTTTTGCTCTCCATCTCATACGAGATGAAGACACTCTCGTCAAGCATCTTTACCAAACAGCGCGTCAGAATGTATGTTTTTCGGCGGACGTCTCTTCTGGTGCATCAGATTCCACGAGCTTTCCCCACAACTGAAGAAACGCCGCTCTGTCTGCTACCGCTCGTTCCGACATGTGCTGGATAAACGCATCGGTTTTCGCCTCAAGCTCTTCCGGTGTCCCCGAATTGGCAAGCACTTCATCGCACGCTGCCATTTTACGCTCCTGCGACCATTGCAGGGAATCCATGTGCGCCATGCAGTCCTGTGACCAGCCACGCACCTCAAGCAAGCGCCGTTGACGCTCTGCTTCTTCACAAAAAACACCCACCACCAGCGGCCTGTGCCGTGCGACTGTATCCGTTTCGGGAGAAGTGACTCGACCGCCACCGTTTCGCACGGCTTTGGTATTCCCTTGGGGAGTCCCACCCGACTCCCGGCACGCCCCAGATTCAAACCACAAGGGAACTTCGGCTACGGCAAATCCCCTGCCCTCTTTCTCGCACTGTTGCCAGAACTGTTCGAGATCGTGCAACACGAGAGGATGAAGCAAGGCTTCCAGCTCACGAATGTCTATCCGCGCTGGTTCTC
Source organism: Bilophila sp. (assembly GCA_036655575.1). Taxonomy (GTDB): domain Bacteria; phylum Desulfobacterota; class Desulfovibrionia; order Desulfovibrionales; family Desulfovibrionaceae; genus Bilophila. Next base: position 2,481 of record JAVVPW010000116.1, on the reverse strand, counting down.
TTTCCTCTGTGTTGGGCGTTGCCGTGTGGTCGCCCTGCGGCAACAAGGCCGCTGCAAGCGCCTTCCGGTCTACCGGGGATGTTTCATCGGGAACAAACCGATCTCCGTAACGCTGAAGCAACACACTCCACGCCTCCTGACCGGGTTCATACAGGCGGATAACCGCGGCATCCGCACTCCACGTCGGAACGCCGCGTGCCTCCAGCGTGCGCATGAACGCTGATTTGCCGCAACCTGCCACCCCGGTAACCACAACTCGCTGCATTTTTTTCTCCAGACACAACGCTGTGCGCACAAAATCTTCTGGTGGTGGACAGCGAAACGTCAGTTCTTGTCCCGTGAACGGATGGGTAAACGACAGTCGCCACGCATGAAGCATCTGCCGATGCGCAGGATCAAGGGCACAAGGAGTCTCAGACGGTGTACCCCGCGCTCCTTGAAGACCGCCACACCGGGGCTTGCCGCCCACATCTCCGCTTCCATACACAGCATCCCCCCAAAGAGGATGCCCGATGTGCGCCATGTGGACGCGGATCTGATGGGTACGCCCGGTATGAATCCGCACGGCAAGGAGCGCGTACCCTGCGCCTGCGTACAAAACGCGCCACTCGCTCAACGCTGGCTTGCCGTTCTTGACGACAGCAACCTTGACTTTAATGGTCGGGTGACGCCCCAAAGGCGCGTCTACCGTACCGTGAGGCGCGGGCACACCGTGTACCAGCGCGAGGTATTCCTTGTGGATTTCGCGGGCTGCAAAGGCTTCAGAGAGGCGGAGTCGGGCTTCCTCTGTCAACGCAACGCAGATCAAACCAGACGTGTCTTTGTCCAGTCGGTGGACGATGCCCGGTCGAAAGCCTTCCTGAGCGCGTAAGGTCGGGAAATGCGCGACAAGCCGATGCACCAGCGTGCCGTCCGGGCAACTCGGCGCAGGGTGTACCGTCAACCCCGCAGGCTTGTTCAGGACAACGAGGAAGGCATCCTGATACACGATTTCTAGAGCGCCCTCCTCTGCCTGTACAGACGTTGGTTCACTTCGCAGGCGCAAGGCAAGGTGTTGCCCCGCGTCAATCCGGGCGGCAACATCTGTACACACCGCACCGTCCACAGAGCAAGCGCTGTCCTTGATGGCACGTTTCACCTTTTCACGTGAAACATCCTGCTCTCGAAGAGCTTCCCCTAAAAACCGATCCAGCCGCTCCCGCACGGTTCCCGCAGGAACAACAAACGAAAACAAACGCCCTTCGCCCGCAGCCATTCCCACTCCTGTATCGTTGTTTTTCTAGAAACTACGCGCTTCGCAGTGATTAGCGGCGCAAAAACCCGGGGAGTTTGAAGTACAGACGAGCCAGCGGATCAAAATACCGACCGGGTATCCACGAGGCCAACCAGAACAGGCGGTGCTTCATGGAGTCTTGCCACGGACGAATCCACGCCCGCGCTTGTGCTCCCCTCCCCTCGCGCCACAGCGCCACCGCTTTCTGAAACGCGGCTCGGCGGGACAGCAGGGTTACCAAGTCTGGATAGTCCTGATCGTAGTTCGGGTACAACTGCCGGTGCTTGGCAAGGATCACCAGCGTCTCATCGGCAAAGGCACCAAACTTGCGAAACGTCGTGTTCACTTCATGCACCCGCCAGCGGCTCAACGGCTCTGCCACATGATCCAGTTCCCATGTCTTGGCGATGCGGTAAAAGACATCCGCTTCTTCACACATTGAAAGCGATTCGTCGAACCAGTGGTCAAGGCTTTCCAGGGCTTCTTTGCGCAGCATGGCGGAGGACATGGAGATCCATTGCTGCTTCATGAGTTCCCGAAAGACGTGACCGCGCACGGGCGAGGCTGTTGCGAACAGGCAAGAAAGCGTCCCCTGCTGGCTGAACATCTCGGTGTCTGTACACACCAGACCCACTTGGGGGTTGGCTTCAAACAGCGCGACTTGCTTTTCCAGCTTGGTGGGCAACCATTCGTCGTCGCAATCCAGAAACGCGAGGTAGTTGCCTGTTGCGTGTTCGAGAGCCAGATTCCGTGCGGCACCAAGGGGGGTTGTGGTTTCAGCTCTGAAATACCGGACTCGTGGGCCGTAGCTTTTTGCGATCGCGGCGCTGTCGTCTACAGAACAATTGTCCCAGAACACGATTTCCCAATCCGTAAACGTCTGGCTGAAAACCGAATCCAGCGCGTCACGCAAATGCGCAGCGCTGTTATAGCAGTTCATAATCACACTGACTGTCATACCAACTCACTCAGGGCTGAAGGAAAAGGAGGAAAGGCACCATCGGGGGAGGAAAAAGAAGGCCGTGTCGGAGGATGCGAGGGACGGGAAAAAGGAGGTGGACAGGCAGGATGCCGCAAGGGTTCCTGCCTGTCCACCCTCAAGAAGCCTTTTTCAGCAAAGGTTCCTTCTTCCCCCGATAGCCTTCTTAGAGCATTTTGCTTTTGAAACACTCCGTGTTGCAACGCATCATTTTGGGGAAAAACGTGGT
>JAVVPW010000115.1:0-6257 GCA_036655575.1 Bilophila sp. | reverse complement strand
CCCGCCGCATTCGGCGTGTCCCATGACAATGATGTCAGGGACATGGAGATGTCGCACCGCGTATTCGAGCGCGGCACTGACCCCGTGGTAGGCCTTGTCCGGCGCGTAGGGTGGCACCAGATTGGCGACGTTGCGGATGACAAACAGGTCGCCTGGGTGGCTGTCTGTCAAAAGTCCGGGATCAACACGCGAATCACTACAGGCAATGACCATTGCCAGCGGGTTTTGACCTTCTCGTAACTCTGCGTAGAGATTGTGATCTTTACAAAACCATTGATTCTGGAAACGTTGAAACCCCGCAGTGAGGCGCGTGAGCACGGCCTTAGTCGTGCGGGTGGACTGTTTCGACGGGGAAGGAGATGTTAACGGCATGGAGCGGTTCCTTTACCTCTTCTTTCCGCCACCAGTTCGGCGACGATAGAGACAGCAATCTCTTCCGGCGTTTCCGCGCCGATGTCAAGCCCTATCGGACTGTGAATATGGGAGAACTCCGTTTCCGTAAACCCTTTGGAACCCAAGAAGGCGTAGACGCCATCGCGTTTGCGGCGACTGCCAATCATGCCTATATAGCGGGCCTGTGTGCGCAGGACTTGCGCAAGGCACTCCCGGTCATAGCTGTGCCCTCTGGTTGCGATGACGATAGAATGCCAAGGCCCGATCCCGCAGACCTTTGCAAGACCCTCAAAATTCGGCAGAACGTGGGTAGCTCGTGCAAAGGGGAAGCGTTCTGGTGTGGCAAATTCCGGGCGGTCGTCGATGACCACCACTTCAAAGCCGACCTGATGCGCCAGTTGTCCGGTGGCCAACGAAACATGCCCGCCGCCGCACAGAACCACCACCCCCTGATGGAACAGAGGTTCCACATAGGTGCGTCGTCCATGAAGATCCACACATCCGGCACTGCCTGTGCGCATCTGTGCCAGCACAAGGTTGGCGTCGGGAAGGGTTTCGGGGGTGCTGTAGAAGTGCCGGACAGGGGCGGACAAATCGCTGATGTCCACTGTCCAGACGCCGAACGCGGCCTTGTCGCGGCACTCGGCAGCGTGTTGAAACAGCGGGAGTTGTTGCGGTGTAAGGCGTTCCACCAGCATGTCCACTGTTCCGCCGCAGATCGTGTCTGCATCTGGAGCCAGCGCACGCATGTCAAAATGGAAGCGTTGCGCCGAGCCTTGCTGTCGGACAGCAAGAGCCGCTGCAAGCACTTCAGCTTCGGCACGTCCTCCCCCTACGCTCCCCAGTACAGACCTATCTTGCGTGATAAGCATCTGCGCACCGGGATGTCGAGGTGTAGAACCTGTGCGTTCGATGATGGTTACCAAGGACAGACACGCACCTTGTGTGAGGTGCAGAACAATGTCTTGTTCCAGAGTCACGGTCATGCAAACAACCTCCGTATACTGTCACGCTGCAACAGTTCCTCGCACAGACGTTCTGCTTCTTTGAGCGTTTCCTCAAGATCAAGGGTTGTGTAGTGACCGTTTTGATAGAGGATGCGTCCGTCAACCAGTGTGGCTGCAACATTTTCCTGTGTGGCCTGATACACGATGTGTGCGATGGGATCACGCTGAATACGGGGCGTCATGTTGAGCTTGCAGGGGTTCAAGATGACAAGATCCGCCTTCTTGCCGGGTTCGAGTGAACCAAGGTCAGCCACCTGCCCAAGCGCCCGCGCCCCGCCGAGCGTCGCCATTTCGAGCACCTGCAAGGGCGGAAGAACCGTAGGCGCATGGGTGCGGACTTTTTGCAAGCCTGCTGCCAGCCGCATTTCCAGCAGCGCGTCCATATGGTTGTGTGCGCCGTCAAGTCCGAGCGCTACGTTGCAGCCGGCGTCGAGCATGTCGTTGACGTGGGCGATCCCGGAGGCCAGTTTGACGTTGGAAGACGGGCAGTGGACGGCGTGGGTGCCGGTGTCGGCAAGAATTTTGATTTCTTCGGCATCGAGCCAGATGCAGTGCGCGAGGATCACATCTTCGCCCGTATACCCGATCTTGTGCAGATAGAGGAGGTTGCGCGTGTGGACAAGGCTTTCTACATAGCTGCATTCGCTTGTGTTTTCAGAAGCGTGGGTGTGCAGGCGCACCCCGTTGGCACGCGCCATGTCCCGCGTGGCAAGGAGCAGTTTTTCTGTACACGAGGGGACAAAGCGCGGCGCAAACGCATAGCGCAACCGTCCGCCCGCGCTCATGTGCCAGCGGTTCATGAGCCGCTCACTCTCGCGCAGACAGGTTGCTGTGTCTTCCATAAGCGTTGCCGGCACGTCTGTACCGCCAAAATCGAGCATACATTTCCCGAACAGTCCCCGCATCCCCACGTCACGCATGGTTTCAAAGATGGCATCTTGATGGTGCGCCGTCCCCATGTCGATGAACGCGGTCACGCCACTGCGCAGACCTTCTGCTGCGGCGAGGCGTGCGGCAACCGCGTTGCTCTCGTGGGTGTGCGCGCCTTCCAGAGGCCAGATCCGACGCTGTAGCCAGTCCATGAGTTCCAGCTCGTCCGCAAGACCACGAAAGAGCGCCTGCGTGGTGTGCATATGACTCTGAATAAGTCCCGGAATGATATAGCTGTCCGTGGCGTCCAGCACGTTGTCAACCGCAACACAGGCCGCAAGCCCCGGTGCCATGCGCGTGATGCGGTCGTTTTCGATGAGCAGATCCGTGACCACCACGTCCCGCGTTGGGTTCATTGTGATGACCGTACCGTTTGCAATCAACAGACGCGCCATGCCCTGCTCCTTTTTTTCATTCCGCTGTTCCCTCAGTCGCCAAAGCCTCTTCGTGCCGGAGGCTCTTTTCTACGGCGGTGACAATGGTGTCATAGCCGGTGCAACGGCAGAGGTTGCCGGCGTGTGCCTTGCGGATGTCGTCGCGGGTGGGGGCGTTCTTATGGGATTCGACAAAGGCGGTGGTGGTCATCACCAGACCGGGGGTGCAAAAGCCGCACTGGACGGCGCCAGCGTCGATATAGGCTTGCTGCACAGGCGACAAGGTGCCGGCGCGCACTTCTCCTTCGGCGGTGCGAATGGCCTTGCCGTCTGCCCAGATCGCCAGAAAGAGACACGAATCCACGGGCATGTCGTCCACAAGCACCGTACACGCGCCGCATTCGCCCACGCCACAGCCTTGTTTGACGCTGGTCAGACCCGCTTCACGCAGGGTTTCGAGCAGGGACGCGCCTACGGCTACGGCAAAGGTGGTGGGTGCGCCGTTGACCGTACACTGGATGGTTTTTAGCATGACGCTTCTCCCTTTTCACAGCGCTTCAGGCCTGTGGCGACAACCCGTTTTGCCAGCGTATGGATGATGTGGATGCGGAACTCCTTGGTGGCACGCCACGAGCTGCGCGGTGTTACATCCGCAAGCGCCGCATCCGCAATGGCAGACAGGGTCGCGGGCAGGTCGTGTGGCAGGACAGATTTCCCCACGGCCACGGCTTCGGCTGTAGCACAGCGCACCGGGATGGGAGCGGCCACGGCGTAGGCAAGGCGCAGCTCGGCAATGGTACCCTTTTGCAGGGGATCAAGACGCAGGGCAGCGGCGCAACCGATGGTGGCGATGTCCATGGCTTCTCGCATGGCGTACTTGTGGTAGCTTGTGCCCCAGCCTTCCCAATCTTCAGGTCTGAAGTCTACAGAAAGCAACAGCTCACCGCGTTGCAGATCCACGGTACCGGGGCCAGTGTGGAAGCCAAGCGCAGGAATGGTGCGCACTCCTTCTGGGCCAAGAAGACGCAACCAGCCGTTTTGCGCAAGCACCGGAGCGCAGGTGTCGGCGGAAACCGCGCCGTTGCACAGATTGCCGCCAAGGGTGCCGACGTTGCGGATTTGTGGCCCGGCAACCGACGCGGCGGCCTCACCGAGCAGGGGGATACACGCTTGAACAAGGGGCGATTCCATGATCTGGGTGAACGTTGCACCAGATCCGATGCGAATCGTGCCATCAGTCTCGCGGCTGATGGGTTTCAGTTGTGCCAGATCGTGGATATCCACAAGGTTGTCAAACCCCGCTTCAAAGTCCCGCAACTTGATGAGCACATCCGTACCCCCGGCAAGGAGTCGGGCTTGCGGGTCTGCGGCAAGCATAGCAACGGCCTCGTGTACAGTCGTTGCTTTCTGGTATTTTTGGATCGCAAACATACCACCTCCGTCTTTCTCACTTTCTCAGCACGCTCCTGCTGCCTTAAACGCGACAAACAGGCGCTTTGGGGTGAGAGGGATGTCGTTGATGGCGATACCTGTTGCGTCAAGCACCGCGTTGCGCAAAGCTGGTGCGGGGCTGATGATCGGGGGTTCGCCGAGGGATTTGTTGCCATACGCGCCGGATGGTTCGTTTGTCTCGACAAAAGCGCAGTCGAGATCGGGCATATCACAGGCCGTGGGGAATTTGTAATCCAGAAGATTGTTGTTGTAGACGCGCCCTGTCTGCTGGTCGATGAGCAGTTCTTCATACAGTGCCCAGCCGATGCCCATCCCCATGCCGCCTTGTACCTGTCCTTTGGCAAGTGCGGGATTGATGAGACGTCCGGCATCGTGGACATTGAGCGTGTGGCGGATTGTGATCTTGCACAGCTCCATATCCACTTCAATCTCCGTGAAGCAACACCCAAACGACGGCGGGTTGTGGCGCACCTTGACAGAGGCTTCGGCGGTGAGCTGTCCCCCACGGTCTTTATTGTAATAGGCATCGAGCGCAAGATCGCGCAGCAACACCACGGTCTTTGCCGGGTCACGGACAAAGACAACGGCGTCCCCTGCGGGTGTGGCACCGATGGTCAGGGCAGCGGGCGTGTGCCCGGTCATGAGGCTGGCGTGTTCGAGAATCTTGTGCTTCAGCTTTGTACTGGCCTCGTGCAAGGCCGAACCGCAGGTGTAGGTCTGACGCGAGGCATACGCGCCGGTATCCCACGGGGTGACATCGGTATCCTGTGTCGAAACGACATGGATGTTTTCAAACGCGATGCCGAGGGTTTCGGCGACCATCTGCGCAAAGGCGGTGTCTGCCCCCTGTCCTATTTCGGTGGCACCTGTCGAGAGGTGTACTGTCCCGTCCTGATTGAGGGAAAGCCGCGCACTGCTCGGTTCCGGGTTGGCGGGATAGGTGCCTGTACCGTAGCTGATGGCTGCAACGCCGATCCCTTGACGCAACGGGTTGCCTGTACGACGAGCGTTGGCGTTGAAGGCCTGACAGGCGGCCTTGCGCTCGTACCACGAGAAACGCTCCCGGCCTGTTTCAAGGCACGCCACAAGGCCATGGGTGTTGATGGGCAGGCCGGTTATGGGCGAGAGATCCCCAGAGCGTCCGGCATTGAGCAGACGAAATTCCAGCGAATCCATGTGCAGAGCGCGTGCCGCATCTTCCATGATACACTCAATGGCAAAGGCGACTTGCGGTGAGCCGTAGCCTCGGCAGGCGCCCCCGATGGGGATGTTGCTGTAGAAGGTACGAGCGGAAAAACGGTAGGTCGCACGGGGGTAGGCGTAGCACCCTTTGGAACCACCAGCCGTTGCGATGGCGTGCCCGTGCGAAGCGTAGGCTCCGGTATTTGAGAGGACATCCAGCCCGTACCCCAGAAGGGTTCCGTCTTTTTTGACACCCACCTGCGCTTGCATGGAAAAGGCGTGTCGCACTCTGGTTGCAAGCATACACTCTTCACGGGTGAGTTCGATGCTGACTGGAGCGCCGCCGAGTTGGGTGGTGAGAAACGCCACCATCGGTTCGAGGATGACATCTTGCTTGTTGCCAAAGCCGCCACCGATGCAGGGCTTGATAACTCTGACGCGACTCCACGCAAGGCCAAGCGCCTGCCCCACCACCCGGCGGCAGATATGGGGGATCTGGGTGGAGCTGACAATGGTGATCCGTTGCGTGTCGTCCATGTAGGCGTAGGCGGTCTGGTTTTCCAGATGGCAATGCTGCATGGTGGGTGTGGTGTAGGTGCCAGAAAGCACCAGATCAGCAGCGGCAAGACTTGCGTCAAGCGACCCATTGGCTGTGAGAACATGCTCGGCAAGCAGGTTTCCGTCAGGTCTGAGCGCGGGGTGTATTCGCGGTGCGTCAGGTCTGAGCGCGGTTTCTGCTGTTGTCATGACCGGGAGTTCTTTGTACGTCACTTTGACCAGATGGGCGGCCTTGCGCGCTGTGAGCTGGTCTTTGGCAACGACAATAGCCACCTCGTCGCCGTGAAAGCGCACATGCTCAGTGAGCAACTGCCGATCCGCCACATCGCCGTGGTCAGGATAGATGGAATAGGGGTGTCCT
>JAVVPW010000114.1:0-6398 GCA_036655575.1 Bilophila sp. | reverse complement strand
GACATCTATGGAGGTGCCGTCTTTGTGGCCTCCGGGATGGTGCCACCTGTCAGATGGGAAGAATGCCGTCTGTGAGGACGGGGGGGGAGCAGGGTGCTCCCCATCTTTCAGCGTTCAGGTTTCAGCGTTACGCTTTATGCTGTTTGGACAGCCGGAGGCGCAGGTTTTCTGCGATGATTTGGGGATCCATGGGGGCACGGGCAACGCCGCTTTCGATCGCTGCTTGTGCTGTAGCCGCCGCCACCACAGGCGCGACATCGGGATTGAGCGAGGAAGGAATGATGATCCCGCGTGCCAGTTCTTCGGGTTTGACCAGTCCGGCAAGGGCACGAGCCGCGGCAATCTTCATGGCGTCGTTGATGTCGGTTGCCCGCACATCCAGCGCGCCACGGAAAATACCGGGGAACGCAAGCACGTTGTTGATCTGGTTCGGGCAATCCGAACGTCCGGTTGCGACCACCCGCGCTCCAGCGTCGTATGCCCGCTGCAACGGCCAGATTTCGGGAATCGGGTTGGCTTGCGCAAAGACGATGGGGTCTTTTGCCATGCTCTTGATCATGGCTTCATTGAGAGAATTGGGTGCAGACACCCCGATGAAGACATCTGCGCCGCGAATGGCTTCTGCCAGCCCACCCTGAACGCGGTCGGGATTGGTGGCTTTGGCAATGGCAACCTTGTAGCTGTTCATCCCTTCAGTCCGACCGTCCCAGATCGCGCCTTTCGAGTCGCACATGATGACGTTTTTCAGACCAACAGCCATCAGCAGCTTGATGATGGCGATGCCCGCAGCGCCAGCGCCACTGGTAACCACCTTGACCTCTTCAAGTTTCTTGCCGACAACGTGCAGCGCGTTGAGGAGTCCCGCCAGCGAGACCACGGCGGTACCGTGTTGATCGTCGTGAAAAATCGGCCCTTTGAAGACGCCACGAGCTTTTAGCGCTTCCTCAATTTCAAAACATTCTGGTGCCTTGATGTCTTCAAGATTCACACCACCAAAGGTCGGCGCGACAAGCTCGATGAGTTCGACAATTTTTGCGGGTTCAAGCGTGTTCACACACAAAGGAAAAGCATCGACATCACCAAAAGTCTTAAACAGCAACGACTTGCCTTCCATAACAGGCATAGCAGCAGCAGGGCCAATATTGCCAAGCCCAAGCACGGCTGTCCCGTTTGAGACAACACACACAAAGTTCGAGTGGTTGGTGTAGACATCGAGCGTAGACGGCTCTTTGTTGATTTCGAGGCACGGTTCAGCCACACCGGGAGAATAGGCCAGCGTAAGGTCGTCCGCGTCACGAACCGGCACCTTGACCCGGATTTCGATTTTGCCCTGATAGTCCTTGTGCATGGCCAGTGCGTCTTCCCGAAGATTCGTAATGCGCGACATAAGCGTTTCCTTATCAGTACTGAAGTGGCTTCAACCGGGGTTGGTTAGGGTGAATGATCATACGGCCTTCATAGCCCATTTGCTTGCCTTCTGCAACATTCCGTTCCAAAGCCGTATCCTTCTGTCATACCAAAAAAAGTGGCACCCGGTGTCAGCGGGTGCCGTGTTTTCAGGCGCGTTTGTCATGAAGGAGGGCTGAGGTTGTCGCCACACACATGCCGACAAAGGTTACGATCCACGCCAGTACAGCGATAAGAAGGAATTTTTCAGGCAGTGGCATGAGAAACGGCAGGTCGAGCGCTTTGAGCAGCATGACGCTACAGGCCGTGTACATGCCGAGCGGGAACACCATTCCCCAGTATTCTGCCGTATAGGTGAAGGGGTAACGTCGCACAACGTGTCGCCAGATGCCGAGCAGAAACAAGAGCGGAATCCAGAAACTGGCTGTTGCGAAAGCCAGCACCGTCACACCCTTGATGAAGGGCAAAAACGCCAGCGCCAGCGTGGATTCGTGGGCATGGGTGATGAGTTCTGCGCCCGCCAGCGTGGTGATGGCGACAGCGCCCGCGTTGATCCAGTAGGTGGGGCTGAGGTCTTTGGGGGCGAGTGGCTTGTAGCAGTAGCGGTAGAAAATCATAGTGATGACCAGTAGATACAGCATGAAACCCAGCAGAAACAGCGCGATAAAGCAAAAGAACGCCGCTTCCTTGTTCCAGTCCATATGCGGGCTGAGAATACAGCCAAGAATCACAATGGCTTGTGTGCTCACAGTGGCGACAAGCCACGCACCGTTGATGCCGTGTTCAAGAGCTGGCTTGGGTTCACAGGTGAAGACACACACAAACACGCCACCCAAGATGATGATCCAGAGCAGGACACTCACCCAGAACAAGCCTTCCGCCAAGGCTGCGTTGTTTCCAAGCAGGACAAACTGGTTGCCGAGAATGCAGGTTCCCGCCACGATGGTCAAAAAGCCGGGGCCAGTGGTGTGCCCCGTAAAATCCGCCAGAAACGCACGCGGGTAGCGCAAGAGCCGCAGGGGGTACAAGATCACCAGCAACACAAACAGCAGACTGTTGATCGCAAACAGCAGTTGTGCGGCCTCGCGGTAACCGAGCAGGTGCAGGGCTATGGACACAATGCCCGTTGACATGACCATCGCAAAGTTGGCTGAGGCCTGCGTTTGCAACAGCACCGAAAAGCGTTGCGCGATGTTAGATGCCGCCATACCGCCTCCTGAACACGATGAACGGACGCACCGCATACGTTACAGGGACACTCAGGATATGCACCAGTCGGCTGAAGGGGAGCATGGCAAAAATGGCAAACCCGCTGACCACATGGAGTTGCATGAAGAACGGCACCGGCAACATCAGCGCCACATCAGGCGAAAACAAGACAGCACCGCGCAGCCACGGGCCAATCGTCGTGAAGACCGAGAACTGCGACACATAGGCCTGATACAGTCCGGTACAGGCGTTGATGAGGATGAACACGACAATCACAATGTCCATGGGTTCTGTGGTGGCAAAGACACGACAGTTGGTGAGCCGCCGCCACAGCAAGATGCCAAGCCCCACAATGACGAGCGGTGCCAGCACCTGCCCGGTGATCAGAGCTACTTCAAGGTGTACCTCGGTGGGGACGTGCAGCAAGCGCATCACCCAGTCTGGTGTCAAAAGCCCGCCCACATGCCCTAGAAAAGACAGCAAGATGGCGTAATGAAAGATCGGAGAGCCGATGCGCAAGGCCTTGCGCTCAAACACTTCACTTGAGCGCGCATTCCACGCCTCTGGGGTCGCTACATAGCGAAACAGCACCCCCAGAACGAGCAACGTCACACAGATGTAGGGATAGATGGCAAAAAAGAAGGTGTTCATGGTCGCGCTCCTTCTGAAGAAAGGTGCAGGATGCGCACAGCTTCTTGCACCAGGGGGGTGTAGGGATTCGCAGCCGCAGTGAGGCGAGTGGAAAGCGCTGTCAGCTCTGAGCCGAAGCCGTCGAGCAGCACGTCTTTAGCCCATGCCGGGCAGACCGCGAGAAATTCCAGCATCATGGGCAAATAATCCGGCAACTCGCCGGGGAGCGGTTCAAACCCCGCGTCTCGGTACAGTTCGTTCAGGGAGGCGAGCGCGCGGCCCAGTCTGGGATCGTCGCCGTAGCGGTGCCATGCCAGATGCGGGCTGCACGCGGTGTCGAGGTCAAAGGTACGCACATGTTCTTCTTGCATGACACAGACGCCGTGCCGTTCCAGCCTTGCAAGAAAGTCCCACAGACAGCGCACAGCTTCTGGTTCGCAGTACAGGGGCAGTTCCTCACGCATGGTGGAAAACAGCGGCAAGGTGGTTTCATCCGGGTACCGCAACAGGACGGACAGGCAACCCAGCGTGATGCGGTCGTCGCTACTGAGCGCGGGGAGAGTCTTCAAAGTGGGTGACAAGGCAGTTCTCCGCTGGTTACGAGATTGTTTCAGGAAAGCCCGTGGTGCCCTTCAGGGCGTACACGTCGTCGCCGTTTTCACGGTGGGCAGTGGGGATGACAAAACGCTCGTCATACCGAGCCAGCGCCAGCAGGCGGTACATGTCTGTAGCCTGTTCTGGGGTAAGCCCTGCCGCGTGCAGGGCAGCACCCGCGTTTTGTCCGAGTTGTATATCTTGGTCGGGTTTGAAGGTTGCTTCGCGCATGGCGTGGCGCATGGCAATGAGTTTGGCAAGCGCCGTGCGTACCGGCATCTCGTCCCCGGCGGTCATGAGATTGGCAAGATAGCGCACAGGGATGCGCATCCGATCGAGGAGAGCGTAGGGATCTACAGAGCCTTGTTCGTCTTCCATGCCGCCTGCGGTCAGCGGACTGGTGGGCGGGACGTACCAGACCATCGGCAGGGTACGAAACTCAGGGTGCAGCGGGAGAGCCAGCCGCCAGTCCAGCGCCAGCTTCTTGATCGGAGAGCGGCGGGCGGCTTCGAGCACGGAATACGCAATGCCGCTGCGCTCGGCTTCCTGAATGACTGCCGGGTCTTCAGGATCAAGGAACAAGGAGAGCTGGGCTTCGTACAAGCCCTGTTCGGAGGCAGTGGAGGCCACTTCATGCACTCTGTCCGCGTCGTACAGCACAACGCCCATGTAGCGGATGCGTCCAACGCAACTGTGCGCACACAGCGTTGGTTCGCCAGCTTCCACACGCGGGTAGCAGAACAGGCACTTCTCGGCGTGGTGCGTTTTCCAGTTGAAGTAGATTTTTTTGTAGGGGCAACCGGACACGCACAGCCGCCAGCTCCGGCACCTTGTCTGATCCACAAGGACAATCCCGTCCTCATCGCGCTTGTAGATGGCACCAGACGGGCAAGACGCCACACAGGCGGGGTTCAGGCAGTGTTCACACAGCCGGGGGAGGTGGAGCATGAAGACCTGATCAAACTGGAGACAGGCGCGAGCTTCCAGTCCTTTGAAGTTGCCGTCGGCAAGCCCGGTGACGTGCGCACCGCCGAGGTCGTCTTCCCAGTTCACCCCCCACTGGGGATTGAAGGGTTTGCCGGTGATGGCAGAGCGGGGGCGTGCCGCAGGCTGGTGGCGCGAGGGCGGGCTTTGCGTGAGCCTTGCGTAGTTGTAGTCCCACGGCTCATAGTAGTCGTCAAGCTCTGGGAGATGGGGGTTTGCAAACAGGTTGAGGAACGACTCTTTCTTGCTGCCACTGCGCAGGCAAAGCTTACCGTGTTCGAGCACCCAGCCGCCTTTGTGGCGTTCCTGATTTTCCCATTCTTTGGGGTAGCCGATGCCGGGCTTGGTTTCTACGTTGTTGAACCACATGTATTCCGTGCCAGGAGCTGTCGTCCATGCGTTCTTGCAGGGAATGCTACAGGTGTGACAGGCCAGACACTTGTCCAGATTCAAGACCATCCCGATTTGCGCTTTAATCTTCATCGAACTCGACCTCCCCGGCCTTGCGGATCACGATGAACTCGTCACGCTGACATCCTGTAGGCCCGTAATAGTTGAAGCCGTAGCTGAACTGTCCGTACCCGCCGATCATTTGCGAAGGCTTGACGAGGGGTCTGGTGAGGCTGTTGTGGGTGCCGCCGCGCATCTTTGAGAGAGGCGAGAGGGGGGTGTTGATGCAGCGCTCCTGAGCGTGGTGGATGTAGGCCTTGCCACGCGGCAAGCGGTGGGTGACAACAGCCCGACCCATGAACACGCCGTTGGCGTTGAAGCACTCAATCCATTCGTTGTCGCTGATCCCGGCTTGTGCGGCGTCGTCGTTGTTGATCCACACTTCGCCCCCGCCTCTGGACATGACCCGCATGATGTGGTTGTCGGAGTAGGAGGAATGGATCGACCACTTGCTGTGCGGCGACAAGAAGTTGAGCACCAGATCCTTGCCCGTGCGGGGCAGGTTCTTGCCGGTGATTTCCCCAAGGTCGGCGAGTGCCAGCGGTGGACGGTACACTGGCAGACTTTCCCCCAGTTCGCGCATCCACGCATGATCCATGTAGAAGTGTTGCCGTCCGGTCAGGGTACGGAAGGGGATGAGGCGCGTGACGTTGAGTTCAAACGAACTGTAGGTGCGTCCGTGCGCTTCAATGCCGCTCCAGTTGGGGCTGGTGAAGCCCTTGGTGGGGCGGGCAGTGATGCTTTCAAAGGTCAGGTGGACGTCTTCAATCGGTCGTGACAGGTCGTTGAGCTTGAACCCGGTCTGCTTTTCCAGACTTTCCCACGAGCGCACGCTCACATTCCCGTTGGTTTCCGGGGACAGGGTGAGGATGATTTCACAGGCGTCTTTCGCGGTGTCGATGCGCGGCATTCCCTGTGTCAGGCCGGGTGTGGATACGGTGCCAAGGCGCGCTTTGAGAAGCTCGTATTCAGGCGCGCCTGTCCACGAGATTCCCTTGGTGCCCATGCCGCCGGGCTTGCACACGTTGGGGCCGAGGGCTGCGTACATCTTGGCGATGTCTTGGTAGCGGCGCTCCACCACATGCAGGTTGAACAAGGTCTTGCCCGGAATGGGTTCGGTTTCG
>JAVVPW010000113.1:0-6443 GCA_036655575.1 Bilophila sp. | reverse complement strand
CCCCCCTTTTTCTGTCAACAGCAGGCAAGCACATTTGTCGAAACCCTTTCCAAAAGAGGAAGGAGCAAGAGCTATAACAGCTTCAAGGGACTATCTTGTGTCTGTGTATCTCCCTGAGCTTGCTTTTGACACATCCTGCCAAACAGTTTATACAGTTATCGTTGTGCAAGCGGGTGTGCGTTACTGGTTTGATGTGCGGTTGTTGTGTGTATCGCGGCGCAGGGGGATAACGATGTCTATGTTGGCGCATCCTAAGATGGTGACGTTACCGGAGCTTAAAAAACGGCTGGCTCTTTTGCGTGCGCAGGGAAAAACGATTGTTTTTACCAACGGTTGCTATGATATTTTGCACCCTGGGCATGTGGATCTGCTGGCGCGGGCAAGGGCGTTGGGCGACGTGCTTGTGCTCGGTCTGAACAGTGACGCCTCTGTGCGCAGGCAAGGCAAGGGCGACGATCGACCGCTCAATCCCTTCCCCGCTCGTGCCTTTGTGCTCGCACATCTGGAAAGTGTGGATTTTGTAGCCTGCTTTGACGACGACACCCCGGCAGAACTCATCCGGCAACTGCAACCCGATATTCTGGTCAAAGGCGGCGACTGGCCCGCAGAGCGGATTGTGGGGCGCGAGACCGTACAGGAGCGCGGCGGGCGTGTGGTCAGCCTGCCTCTGCTCGAAGGCTACTCCACGACAGGACTGGTGCAAAAAATTCGAGCACTCTAAAATCGAAGAGTAGCTTGCGTAAAAACGCCACCTGACACATGATGGATAAAAGGAGCTTTCCATGTCCGCCTCTGTCATCTGGTTTGTCATCGGTGTCGTTTTTTTTCTGACTGAACTCTTTTCTCCGCTGTTTGTCATGATGTTCTTTGCGCTTGGCGCTTGGGCTGCGGGGGTGACGACAGCGCTTACAGGCAGTCTTGCGCTTGCGCTCACGAGCTTCTGCGTTGTTTCTGTTGGCTCTCTGCTCTTGTTGCGCAAAGTACTGGTACGGACATTTAAGGGGCGCAGTCGCATGGCTGCTGTTCCAGACGAAACCGAATCAACGCTGACCGGACAGCTTGCCACTGTAACCCGTCCCATCACGCCCCAAAACGTGGGCGAAATAACCGTTGGCGGAAGTTTTTGGCGCGCAATAGGCACGGTTGCCATTGCCGAAGGAACCACCGTGCGCATTCTCGGTAGCACCCTCCAAGACGCCCTTCTCCTTCGCGTTACCCCCCACGACGGACTTCCCCCTTCTGCCTAAACGCCTCTAAATACCTCTGAAAAAGCTGCAAACCTACTGGAGTCACTATGTTCGAGTTTTTCGGCCCTTCTATCATCGTATTGATTTTTCTAGCAATCCTTGTCAGCTTGATTCTGTTCAAGACAGCGCTGATCGTCCCAAACCAGCAAGCCGTAGTTGTTGAACGGCTGGGCAAATTCCATGCCGTCTTCTATGCGGGCTTTCACATTCTTATCCCCTTCATCGACACGGTAGCGTATCGGCGTTCGCTCAAGGAAGAAGTGCTGGATGTCCCCAAGCAGACCTGCATCACGCGGGACAACGTCAGTGTGGACATCGACGGCATCTTGTATATTCAGGTCATGACGCCTGAGAAATCCGCGTATGGCATCAGCAATTATATGGTGGGTTCGGTTCAGCTTGCGCAGACAGCCTTGCGTTCTGCCATCGGCAAGCTGGAGCTTGACCGCACTTTTGAAGAACGCAACACCATCAATCAGGAAGTCATTGCGGTGCTCGACGTAGCAACAGCGCCTTGGGGTATCAAGGTGCTTCGTTATGAAATACGAGACATTACGCCGCCAGCAGGCGTCATGCAGGCTATGGAAAAACAGATGCGCGCCGAACGCGAAAAACGTGCTGTCATTGCCCAGTCTGAAGGCGACCGTCAGGCACAGATCAACATGGCAGAAGGCTCCAAGGCCGCAGCCATTGCGGAATCCGAAGGGAAGTTGCAGGCCAAAAAGAATCAGGCCGAAGGTGATGCTGTGCTCATCCGCACCGTAGCGGAAGCAACGGCGGAAGGTTTGCGCATTGTAGCGGAACAGATGGATCGTCCCGGCGGCACTTCAGCCGCAAACCTGCGCATTGCTGAAAATTATCTGAGCCAGTTCGGTAACTTGGCAAAAACAAACAACACCATGATTATTCCTACAGATCTCGCCAACGTTGCCGGTCTCGTAGCCGGCCTGACCAACGTTATCAAGCAGAATAAATAAAGCAAGTAGAATAAAAATAGACGGTGGGAGAACCTTTCTTCAAGAGGCTTCTCCCACCACGAGAGCATTTTGCTCTGGGCGTAAGGCTAGGTTTCCATCTGGAAATCGACGCGAATCTTATAGACACGGGAAGCCGGGAGATTCAAAATCGCTACACCTGTGCGCTCGGTGATGCCGTCAAGCATGGCGCACACCGCATCCCACGATGGGCCAATGGCTGAAAACCATACATTGTACGCATGGTTGCGGATATAGTTGTGCGTAACACCGACGTGGCTGTTGACCTCGGCAATGAACGTCTCCAGCTTTTCCGGCGGCACTTTCGCTGCGCATAGGGTAGTGCGAAAGCCCAGTTTGGCAGACTGAAAATTGGCGCCAAGACGCCGGATGATCCCGCGTTGCCGCAAGCCCCGGACTTTAGCCAGTGCCTCCGCTTCGGTGATGCCAAGGCGTGCGCCGATCAGGGCAAACGGTCGCGCTTCCAGCGGAAAATCTGCCTGAATGATATCAAGGATGCGCTTTTCCAGGACATCCAGATCTCTGTTTGTGCTCACGCTTTCCATCCTTTCGGCTGGTAGGTACACAACGGTTCTTCTCCCATGTGGTCGTTGTCCATACTCCATGCCCGAGCGCGACACCCACCGCACACCTTATGGAACTCGCACACGCCGCATTTTCCTTTGTATTCCGATTGAGTACGGAACTGACGAAAGATTTCAGCCTGTTTCCAGATAGCTGGGAACGGCGTGGTGCGGACATTGCCACAATCAAGCGTCAGATACCCGCACGGTTGTACCTGCCCGACATGACTGATGAAACAAAACCCCGTCCCCCCAAGGCACCCGCGTGTCATGGCGTCCATGCCAAAGGTGTCTGGTGTGACAGCGATCCCTTCCGCGTGCGCCCGTTGCCGCATGATCCGATAATAATGCGGCGCACAGGTCGCTTTCAGGTGCATGGTTGTGGTCTTGCGAAAATCATAGAACCAGTGCAACACGTCTTCGTATTCTTCCGCCGTAATCACCTGATCCGCAAGTTCAGCACCCCGCCCCATCGGCACGAGCAGAAAAATATGCCACGCCACCGCACCGATACGCTGGCACAACTCAAAAATCTTTTTGAAATCGTGCAAATTACTCTTGGTCACGGTGGTGTTGATCTGAAACTCCACCCCCACGCTCTTCAAGTATTCAATCCCACGCAAAGAGGCGTCAAACGCACCAGCAACGCCCCGAAAAGCGTCGTGCGTCTCGGCATTGTACCCGTCAAGCGAAATAGAACAGCGTTGCACGCCGGCATCGCGGATCTGCGGCGCGTTTTCCGGGGAGATCAGGGTGCCGTTTGGCGACATCACGCACCGCAAGCCTTTGGCTGTCGCATAAGCAATGAGTTCGTACACATCCGGGCGGATCATGGGATCACCGCCCGTAAAGATAATGATGGGGTTCCCCACTTGCGGGAAGGTGTCGATGAGCGCCTTGCCCTCTTCAGTCGAAAGTTCGCCGGGATAGGGTTCAGGATGCGCTTCTGCCCGACAGTGCTTGCAGGCCAGATTACAAGAGCGCGTCACTTCCCACGCAATGAGCCGACACAACGGCGAACCGTCTTCCAGTGTCCGAGGCATGGCGCCGCCCCTACCGGGATGACCTGAAACTCCGGGATGTCCAGACATACCCACAGGATGGCCTTTTTCCATGCCGCACGGCGGTTCATGGCAATTCATCAGCGCACCAGTCCTTTTTTGAGCAAGGCCTCAGTGAAATAGGACATGATGAGCTTGGCTCCGGCGCGGCGGATACCGAGCAACGACTCCATGATAACGGCGTCTTCGTTGATCCAGCCGTTTTGCGCGGCGGCCTTGATCATGGCGTATTCGCCGCTGACCTGATAGGCCGCAAGCGGCATGTCAAAGCGGTCGTGCAACATTCTGAGGACATCCAGATACGGGCCTGCCGGTTTGACCATGATGATGTCCGCGCCTTCGGCAATATCGGCGGCGGCTTCGCGCAAGGCTTCGGTCGCGTTGGCGGGGTCCATCTGGT
Source organism: Bilophila sp. (assembly GCA_036655575.1). Lineage (GTDB taxonomy): Bacteria > Desulfobacterota > Desulfovibrionia > Desulfovibrionales > Desulfovibrionaceae > Bilophila. Next base: position 2,177 of record JAVVPW010000113.1, on the reverse strand, counting down.
AGGTTTTGCGGTCGCCACATTGTGGGGTGGATTCGGCGGCGTCACGAAACGGCCCGTAAAAGGCCGAAGCGTACTTCACCGCATACGCCATGATCGGCGTGTTTTCATAGCCCGCCTTGTCCAGCGTGGTGCGCAAAGCCTGAATGCGCCCGTCCATCATGTCTGAAGGGGCGACCATATCGGCGCCAGCTTCCACATGGCTGAGTGCGGTTTTAGCAAGCAGCTCCAGCGTTGGATCGTTCAGGACTTCGCCGTGTTGATCGCCGGGTCTGAGCAAGCCGCAGTGCCCGTGCGAGGTGTATTCACACAAGCAGACATCGGTAACAACTTGCAGCTCTGGCCACTTTTTCTTCAGCATCCGCACCGCTCGTTGCACAATCCCGTCTTCAGCATACGCGCCACTCCCCACAGGATCTTTTTCTTTGGGGATACCAAAAAGCATGAGTGAGCGCAGGCCGTTGGCTACCGCTTCGCCCACCTGTCGCTCTAGCTGTGCCAAGGAAAGCTGATACTGACCCGGCATCGAACGGATTTCCTGCCGAAAACCTGCGTCCGGGGTGTCAACGACAAAATAGAGCATCATCAGATCCGCCGCACTCAGCTGCGTTTCTCGAACCATCTCCCGCAACTCCGCCGAGCGCCGTAACCTGCGTCCCCGAAAAAAATGATTCATGACAGTATCCTTTGAATGTGCAGAGGGAAAGGGGGACTCTTCCTTCAGGAAAAGCCCCCTGATTCGCCCTTATTGTATTTCAGCATCCGTCAGGAAGCAGGCGGGGTCAGAAGCCCATTCGTCGCCGTAGAAGGCTTCGGCTCTGGCGCGGAAGTTTCCTGCACAGATATTGAGGAAGCGGCAGCTCGCGCAACGTCCTTTGACGTGAGCTTTTTTGTTCTTCATCTTGTGCAGCAATTCGATCTGGGGATCATCCCAGATTTCTGAGAACGGGCGTTCGAGCACATTTCCAAAGGTGTGATTGCGCCAGAACTGGTCGGCATGTACCTTGCCATCCCACGAAATGCAGCCGATGCCGCGCCCGGAACTGTTGCCCTCGTTGAACTGAAGCAGCTCAAACACTTCTGCGGCACGCTTTGGATCTTCCCGCAACATCCGCATCCAGACGTATGGGCCATCTGCGTGGTTGTCCACGGTGAGCACTTCCTTCGGCAAGCCAGCGTCGAACAAGGCACGGGTCTGATCCATAATCAGATCCACCACCGCACGGGTCTCAGCGTGATCCAGATCTTCCTTGATCAACTCCGAACCACGTCCAGAATACACCAGATGGTAGAAACAGATCCGAGGCACATCCAGATCGCGTACCAGCTCAAATATCTTGGGGATTTCTCCGACATTACGCTTGTTGATCGTGAACCGCAGCCCCACCTTGAGGCCTTCAGCCTTGCAGTTTTCAAGGCCTTCCAGGGCTTTCTTGTACGCATTCGGAACACCCCGGAAGGTGTCGTGAATGGCCTCACCGCCGTCAAGCGAAATGCCCACATAGGAAAGATCTATGGCCTTGAGTTCGCGGGCTTTTTCCTTGGTGATGAGCGTTCCGTTGGTGGAGATAACCGCCCGCATACCTTTGCTGGTGGCATGGCTGGCAAGCTCCACAAGGTCTTGACGCACCAGCGGTTCGCCACCAGAAAAGAGCATCACCGGCGCGCCATAGGCTGCAAGATCATCAATAAGTGCCTTGCCTTGCACGGTAGAAATCTCGTCTTTCCCGTTGGGGTCAATGGCCTGTGCATAGCAGTGGACACACTTCAGATTGCAACGGCGCGTCATGTTCCAGACGATAACCGGTTTTTTATCTTCAGAAAATTGGAGCAGATGGGAAGGGAGCTGACCGGATTGGCGTCCATAACGCAGGGCGTCGGAAGGTTCAACCTGACCACAGTACAACTTGGAAATACCGATCATGAAAACTCCTTGCGATGGTTCGATAGGTGATTCCGAGTGCGTTGCCACGCGAAATCTGAAAAACAGAGGGTGTGCGCACCCGTCACGCCAACCGTTTCGGTCACAACGGGAATCAGGCACGAGCAAGAGTATAAGAAAAGTTGCCGCGTCCGGCAAGTCAATCTGAGGCCTAATCAGTAATCTTTCCGAATTATTCCCCCAGCGAGGACATGCCCGTATTCGTCAAAGACCGCCGCAAGCTGTCCGGGTGCAGAAG
>JAVVPW010000112.1:0-6450 GCA_036655575.1 Bilophila sp. | reverse complement strand
TGCATGAAAGGGCGCGATCCATGTTTTCCAGACGTCTGGGAAAGCATCCTTGAAGGCCAGATACAGGGGCATCTTGCCGCTTTTTTCGTTTTTCCGTACCGTTGCCCAGTCGTCGAGTTGCTGTGCTGTCAGTCCGGTGAGCGGCAACAGCAGGTTGCCAGATAAAAAAGTCCAGAAGGACAGATCGTCGCGTGGGGAATCGAGAAATCCGAGTAAGCCCGTCAACTGGATGATCAGGGGGTGTTCGGCAAGCAAGAAGCTGTTTTCCGTGACAACAGGGATGCCCTCTGCCATGAGCCAGCCAGCCACCAGCGAAGCCTTTGTGTTGGAGCGCACAAGCACCGTCACATCGCCCCACGGTCGGCGGTCGCCGAGATCCTCAAGGCATTCCAGCAGGCGTTCTTGCACCTGTGCGTCAAGATCCTCGTTTTTTTCGCCGTGAATCCGCTGTAGATGTAGAAAGCCGTCGGCCTTCCCCGCAGACAGGGCTTGTCCTGCGTCCTTGAAACCGTCTTGGAGGAGCTTTGCTTCGGAGTCGAGGAGAGCGGCAAGCAGCGGCGCTGGCGTGTCTTGTGGGAGCATGGCAGAAAGGACGGCTCGTGAGACGCCGACATCTGCCAATCTGCTGAAAATGTTGTTGTTTGTGGTGACGATAGCGCGACAGCTCCGCCAGTTGGTGGGAAGCGGGTCGATGTGAGCTTTTGGAGCCACAGCGGTCAGTTCGGGGTCATAAAGCACCTCGTCAAACAACGTGGCGTCGCCGCCGCGCCATCCGTACACAGCCTGCTTCACGTCGCCAACCCATGTCAACGATCCGCCGCGTGACAGCGCTTCGAGTACGAGCGGTCGCATGGCCTGCCACTGTTCGCGGCTGGTGTCTTGAAATTCATCCACAAGGATGTGGGTCAGGCTGGTTCCGAGACGGCAAAAGGCTTCTGAGACACCGTATTCGCCGGACAGGACATGTTCGGCGAGTCGGGGTACAAAGGTCGCGGGCATGGTGCCTTCTTGCTTGATGAAGTCGGGTACCTGATCTGCAAGCTCCCGTGCAAGCTCCACAAAAGGCATGACCTTTAAAGCACTGCGCAACAATACCCCGTCTGATTCGAGTTTGTCCACAGCCTTGCGCAGTCGGATAAACGCGGTCATGGCAAGGTCGGAGGCCGCACCTTTGGACACCTTGAGCAGACAATCATCCAGAGAAACTTTGCGCAGCATCACGGAATTGGGCGGTATAGCCGTGTCTTTATCCGTCATACACCGAGTCAGCGCTTTGGTAAAATGGGAGGAGACAGCGAGTTTTTCCTCTCCAAGCAGGCGACTGATCTGCTCGGCGCTGGTGCGCAGTTCTGTAAGCATGATGGCGAGATGCGCGGCAACGTCATCAGGGCTGGCAAGGTTTTTCGTTTGCATCACCAGCAGCAAAAGCTCAAGCACGTTGTCCCGCAGGGTGGTGCCGACCATAAAGCCGTGGTAGTTGGCGTTGAAAAAGACATAGCGACAGGCGTTTTCGAGCACCTTCTTGAGCCTTTGATCGTGGCGTGTCTGTTCGAGCACGGCGTCAAGCAACGGCGCAAGCGCGTCTTTGATGTCAAAGACCGGTTCAAAATCTGGGGGAAGATCCAGCTCAAGGGCGGCAAGGCGGACAATCAGATGGAGCAGACTGTCGATGGTGCGGACATTGAGCGAACCGTAGCGGCGCACTATGATGGCGATCCAGCGAGCCGCCTGTTCTTGCGTCCAGCCCGGCGCAGGTGTTCCAATGCCAAGAGCCGTGTCCTTGAGGCGTCCGATGATGCGCTCCTGCATTTCCGAGGCGGCTCGGTTGGTGAAGGTCACCGCCAGAATCTCCGGCCATGCATGGGGGCCCGGCGAGGCTATGCCGCAACCCGTGGTCGCGTCTTCACCAGCGGTCGCCAGAAAGGTAAGGAAACTCGTGGTCAGCTCATAGGTCTTCCCCGATCCCGCCGAAGCACGGATTTGTCGCAAGCTCGGTACATTCAAAATAAAGGCCTCTGGGTGATGGTGGTTCAGGCTCTAGTCTTCAGGCAACATACCGGTGAGATCCCCTTGACCGGTGGATTCGAGGACAGCACGCCACAGACTGGAGCGGATATTGAGCTTGCGACGGGAGCGGGTGACGAGTTCGAGCGGCACATGGACATAGCGATCCATGATCTTGGCAACCACCATATCCGTCTTTCCGGCCATTGCGGCATGGACAGCGTTCTGCCCCAGAAAACCGCAGTACACACGGTCGTTTGCGTTTGCAGGAACCGAACGGATGATGTAGCTTGGATCAATATACTTGACGCTCACAGGCATTTTACCCGCAAAATAGCTGGAAATCGCTGTTTTGAGGAGTGACCCCACATCACTCAGCACAGGGTTGTCGGAAGCGTCCCGCGCTTCGGAATGTTGCAGGAGATGTTGCCCCGCACCTTCCGCCGCAATGATAACCGCATGAGACCGTTCTTTAAGACGTTTTTCCAGTGCCGGAAGCAAGCCGCCAGGCCCCTCAAGCTGAAAGGGAGCTTCAGGGATAAGGACAAAATTGGCTTCACGCAACGCAAGAGCCGCCTGTGCCGCGATAAAGCCCGATTCCCGCCCCATGAGCTTGACAATGCCGATGCCGTTGACGGTACCGAGCGCTTCCACATGCGCACAGCGAATGGACTCTGTAGCCTTGTCCACAGCGGTGTCAAAACCAAACGACTGGGGAACAAAATTGACGTCATTGTCAATGGTCTTTGGAATGCCGATGGTCGAAATGCGGAGATTGCGGGTGTGGATTTCCGTGGCGATGGCAGAAGCCGCTTTCATGGAACCGTCACCACCGATGACAAACAAGATGCTGATGTTGAGGCGCTCCAGGGCATCGACAATCTCACTGGGAGCCTGTGGCCCTCTGGATGAGCCGAGCAGTGTCCCCCCAAACTGGTAGATATGTTCTACACTCGCAGGCGTCAGCTCCATGACATTGTGCTTACAAGAGGGGATAAATCCCTCAAGTCCATACCGAATGCCAAGCACAGACGGGGTGTGGTAGGCGTGGTGTGCCTCAAGAACAACAGAACGGATCACGTCGTTGAGTCCGGGACACAGCCCGCCGCAGGTGACAATGGCACACTTGGTCTTGCCGGGATCAAAATAGAGCATGGGACGTGGCCCTGCCGTCTCAAAGACCAGCGTTTGCGGCCCACCGAGATCTTCCACATGTTCAAGATCCAGACTCAGCGTTGTCTTGCCATCGACAAGCATGTTGCCGTAGGGCAGAGGCGAAGGGATTTTTGCCAGACCAAGGGTCGCAATGGGAACTTCCCGCACCGGAATACGGCATTCACAAGGGTCAGTCATGAGTGTTCCTTTCATGGAGAGCATGGTGTTAGGTTGTTGGGACAGCGGCTATTTTTTTTCAAGATGCTGGCGGGCAAAACACCCGACAAGAATACCCCCTGCCTGCGCTACATTGAGCGAATCAAAATCCCGCAACATGGGGATGCTGATGAGCTTGTGACAGCGCTTTGCCACCTGCGGACGGATGCCGTGATCTTCGTTGCCGAGCACCAGCAGGGCAGGGGTGTGCAACGGCGTGGTGAAGGCGTCCACACTGCCTTCTCCGGTTGCCGCACCGTAGATCTGAAAGCCAGCCTCACTCGCTTCATCAAGCGCACGGGAAAGATTCATGACTTTAGCGACAGGGAGACGCTCCAGCGCGCCAGCAGCCGCACGCCGCGCACCAGCGCCAAGATACGCGCCGTTGTGTCGGGGAATGACGAGTCCCGCGCCGCCCATAGCGTAGAGGGTGCGGGCAAGCGTTCCGGCATTGCCGGGGTCTTGCACCTGATCGAGCACCAGAATGAGCGGGAGAGGCGCTTCCATAACCTTTTCCAGCAGGGTCGAAAAATCTTCAAAGCCCGCTTCAAAAAGACGGGCTACCACACCCTGATGCCCGGCAGGACACAGGCGTTCCAGCCCCTGCGTGTCTGTCAGCGTGAAGCGAACCTTTGCAGCGCGGCACAGATCGAGAATCCGGTCGGTGTCCTTGGAGCGGTGCCCTTTGCGCAGGAGAACCGTATCTATCCGTTCTGGCTCACGTTCCAGCAGTTCGAGCACGGGCTTGACTCCAGAGAGGATCGCCAGCTCGTCATCGCCCTCCACGGTGTTTGTCAGATTCGTGTCGGGGAGCGTCTCATCGTCCTCATCTTTCTGAGAAGACGAGCGGGGCGTGACAGAGCTTTGACACCTGCCCGCTCGATGATCCTTGCGGTCTTCGTATTCAGGGCGAGGTGAAAACCGTTTTTCTCCCGTAGTTTCGGGTGAAAGGCGCTGTGTGTCAGGCAAAAAAGCGTTGTCTTGCGCTGTCTGGGACTGATTCTTGCATCCATTTGGACGAGATGAGGAAGAAAGAGAACCCGATGCGCGACCAGCCGTTCCTGTCCGCTCTGGTGTGCCTGTAGCGCGTGGCGCTGTATATTTTCGTATGCTCATGATAACCTTGGTATGGGCCTTGTAAGGATTGCCAAGTCCGCCCGTGTTGGGTAAACTTGAAGTCGTTGCCGCAACCCCGGACATTCGGGGTAACTCACGAGGTGAAAGTAGTGTATCGTGTTGTCGTCCCAGAGTCCATGTCCTGTTGTCTGCCCCGGCGCTTTGCTCCTTGCCGTGGTCACGCTTTTGTTGTGTCAACAAAAACCCGCACGCATCTGCTGGTGGCGTTTTTGTGCCTTGTGCTGTTCGGGCTTGGCGGGTGCGGCACGAAAAACATATCTGGGACTGACCCTTTTGCGGTGGTTGACACCTCAAGCAGGCGTAGCTCAGGAGGCAAGACGCTACCGCAGAAAACCGGAACCGCGTACCTGCCTGCTGACGATGGCATGAAGCTGAGTCCTGAAGAAATGAACGCCCTCATGTCTGAAGGGGAGCTTGACCGCAATCTTTCTGCTGAAGACATGCGCGATGTTGTGTTGCATTTCAAATTTCTTGTCCATAAAGGACGCTATACGGTTGAAAAAAATGTCGAGCGCGGGCAATTTTACATGCCCTACATCCACAATGTCTTGCGCGAAAAGGGTTTGCCGAAAGAGCTTGCGTATGTGGCCTTCATTGAAAGCGGTTTCAACCCCGGTGCTCGTTCGCGGACAGGCGCGACAGGAATGTGGCAGTTTGTGTCGAGAACCGGCAAGGCCTACGGCATGGAACAAGACTGGTGGATGGACGAGCGGCGTGACCCCTATCAGGCAACGAAAGCCGCGGCAGATTACCTTGGCAAGCTCTACCGCCTGTTCAACGACTGGCATCTGGCTGTCACCGCATACAATGCCGGAGAAGGCAAGATTTCACGCGGACTTGCAGCAACTGGCACCAAGAATTTTTTTGATCTCCGCCGCAAAAACGACAACATTTCCAGTCAGAAAGATCGTCTGACGGACGAAAACATGCAGTATCTGCCCAAATTTTTGGCGGTCTGCAAAATCATGCGTAATCTTGACAGCCTTGGGTTTTCCCGCATGGACACCTCCCGTTCCCCCAAGGTTGTGGAGCTGACCGCCCGCCCCGGCACGGATCTTATGGCGCTTTCGCGCAGCGTGGGGTTGAGCTGGGACGAATTTTACAAGCACAATCCTGCCTTTCAGCGCTATGTAACCCCGCCTAGTCGCTCGACAAGTGTCTATGTCCCCCACCATACGGCAAACGCAGCCAGAGATTTTTTGCGCAAAGCACCAAGTACCAAGGCAGGCTGGAACACCTACACCGTGGCTCGTGGGGACACCATGACGCGCATTTCCCGCAAAACCGGGGTGCCTGTGGCGGAACTGCGGCGTCTCAATCAGGTCAGCGAACCGCTTAAACCCGGAAAACGCCTCAAAATTCCCGGTTCCAGCAACGGCATGATCGCAACCAACGCCTCTGCAAATCCAGACTATGAAGCGCCAGTCGAACCAGCTCGTGCCTCACGCGCCCCGACACGCGAATCCAGAGAAGTCGTAAACGCGGCTCCCCGCACAACACGAGGCGGAGCAAGTGCCACGCACGAAGTCAAACGTGGCGACACCGTGTACTCGATCGCCAACAGATACGGTCTGACACAGCAACAATTGCTGGCTGCCAATCAGATGTCGCGTCCGCACTTGCAGCTAGGGCAGAAACTTGTTGTGTCCGTGCCGTCAAACAAAAACGCACCCGTGCGTGCGCCGCAACAGGTGCAGGTTGCAGAACAGCGTGCGCGCTCCTCAGCGTCTGAAAAGAGCACCAGGCGTTCGGCTCCCACAGGCAAAGCAGGCAAGGTTGTGACCTACAGGGTGCAGGAAGGCGATAGTCTCTGGGCTATTGCCCGCAAGTTCAACATGCCGCCGGTTGACCTGATGTCTCTGAACAACATGGATCGCGCCGCAACACTTCGCCCCGGTGACACTGTTCGCGTGGCGGTGAATTAGAGCCTTTTACCAT
>JAVVPW010000111.1:0-6492 GCA_036655575.1 Bilophila sp. | reverse complement strand
AATGTGTAGCCCCGCGAATTTCAATACGACGAATAGCGAAAAAATCACTGGTTGTCGCAAGGCGATGCAATTGCAGACCACCCACCCCAAGCCCAAGTAATAAAACAGCGCCCAGCGAAAGCCCCAGTCCCCAGACAAAAAGCGCCTTCATCTTGCCACCGAGCTGACTCGGCGTACTCGGCTGCATCTTGTTGTTCCGGGCGTGTCTGGTGCTTTTCGGGTACGACGATGCCACCGGGTCTCGCGCATAACTGTTGCGTGCGGAACGCTTGCCGCTGCGGAGAATGGAACTCAGCATTCCCAGATCTTCACTTCAGGTTGCAGCGCAACACCGTGAAGGCGGTGTACCGCTTCTTGCGCCTCGTGGATCAAATCAAAAGCCGCACCAGAACTTCCCGAACCTTCGTTCACCAAAAAATTGGCGTGCAAAGGGGAAAAGCACATGCCTCCCAGACGTTTGCCACGAAATCCGGCTGTATCAAGCAGCTTGCCCGCAGACAGCGACTCGTTTTTTGCGTCTGGCGACACCGGATTCTTGAAGACGCACCCAGCGCTCCAGACCCGCAAGGGCTGTGCCGCACGTTTGTGCGCCATGCACTCGCGGGTTTTTTGCTGGATGCTGCTGCGAGACGTAGGCTGCAACGACAGCACCACGCCTGTGAACACCTGAAACGCTCCGGCACATTCGGGAATCTTTAAGGATCGGTACCCGAACTGCATATCGCACCAGATCATTTTTTTGTACCCCATACCCGGTGAAAACACGTTCACCCGCCCCACATGGGAACCAATATCCGTGCCCTGCGCCCCGGCGTTTCCCGCCACGGCACCGCCAACTGTCCCCGGAATCCCCACCATGCCCTCAAGGCCTCCCAATCCAGTCTGAAAGCACCATCCGAGCAGACGCGAAAGTTTCATATTCGCGCTGACCCGCACAAGGAGATTGCCGTTGCCATCTTCGCCCATCACCTGCGGCGCACTCTCAAACGCACAGCGCACCAGCACCAGCGGCAACAAACCGTCTGCTGCCAGAATATTGGTACCACCACCGAGCATAACCGGCCTGCCGCCCAGCTTTTTCAGGGTTTCAGGCAGACTGTCAAGATCTTCTATCGAGTGGATAGTAACGCACGCAAGTGCCTTCCCCCCCAGATGCAGGGAAGTCAAGGATCTCAGTTCTGGTTCTGCATGTATCTGCAACATAGTGCATCCCTTCACGGTAGTCTCTTTTTCAAGCCATTCCAAATAAAAGGAAATGATTTTCCTTTCAGCCGAACACCTTCTGCCTGTTCGCGTATGAGGCAGCGTGTGCAGTGGCACAAAGGGGCACGGCTATGGCAGAGCCAGAAAACGCGGCCCCACCGTGGTCACACTGCCCGCACCGATCGTCAGCAACAGATCGCCCGGTTTCAGAATATCTGGGAGCGCATCAACCATCACATCAAAATTTTGATAATAGCTCACGTCCGCGTCTGAAACCTGCCGGATGCCCTGCGCCAGATTCTGCCCATTCACACCGGGGATGGGTTTTTCCGATGCCGGATAGATTTCTGTGAGCAACAACTTGTCCACGGTTCCAAGCACATGGCAAAACTCGCCAAACAGGGCTTGCGTGCGCGAAAAACGGTGCGGCTGAAACGCCACCACCACCCGCCGCTCCGGGTAGACCATGCGTGCGGTCGCAAGCGTAGCAGCGATCTCTGCGGGATGGTGCCCGTAATCATCGACCACAAGGATGTCGTTCTTCGTGCCCTTGTACTCAAACCGCCGCCCCACGCCCCCAAAGCGCGCCAGTCCCTCCACACAAAAATGTGGCTCAATGCCAGCGTCAAGCGCCACACCGATAGCAGCAAGGGCGTTCAGCACATTGTGCCGTCCGGGCTGGGCTAAGTGGATTTCTCCCAGATCGAGCGTCCTGTCGTGCTGCCGGATGGTCACCCGGAATCGACTGATGACGCCACAATCCAAAATCTCCGCCCGAATGTGGTTGTCCTTGCCAAAGCCGTAGGTCACCACCGGACGCTTCACCTGCGGAAGCAGCCGCTGCACGCCGGGATCGTCACCACAGACAACATTCAGACCGTAGAACGGAACCTGATTCATGAAGGTCACAAAAGCCGCGTCAATGGCCTCCTGATCGCCGTAATGATCCACATGATCCCTGTCCACATTGGTGACCACGTTGATGATGGGCAAAAGGCAGAGGAACGAACCGTCGGATTCATCCGCCTCCGCAAGGAGGTATTCGCCCTGCCCCAAACGGGCATTGGCACCGTAGGCATTGAGCCGCCCCCCGATGATCACCGTAGGGTCAAGCTTTGCTTCGTCAAAGATAGCCGCAGCAAGCGAGGTGGTTGTGGTTTTGCCGTGCGTTCCGGCAATGGCGATGCCTGTACGCAAACGCATCAGCTCTGCAAGCATTTCCGCACGCGGGATAACCGGAATCCCCCGCTCTCTGGCGGCAAGCACTTCAGGATTGTCTTCAGCAACCGCGCTCGATTTGACCACCACATTCACCGGTTGCAGGTTTTTTGCCGCGTGTCCAACATGAATATCCGCGCCGAGTTCGCGCAACCGTTGCACCACCGCGCCGTCCGCCATGTCTGAGCCATGAACCTCGTAACCGAGATTGAGCAACACCTCAGCGATCCCGCTCATCCCCGAACCGCCGATGCCAATCATATGTATTTTACTAAAATTACTACGCATCTTGTTTTCCTTTCCAACCTATATGCAGCACTTCGCGGGCTACGTTTGCAGCAGCGTCCGGGCAAGCGCAGCCACGAGCCGCTTGCGCCATGACCTGCAAGGTACCCGGTTCGTCCAGAAGATTCAGCAGCATCCCACCCATGTCTCGACTCGCCATGTCCTTTTCCGCCACCATGAGCGCCGCGCCTTTTTCCGCCAGTACCCGCGCATTGTAGGTCTGGTGGTCGTGTGTGGCGTAGGGGAACGGCACCAGTATGGACGCCTTGCCAGCCACAGCAAGCTCTGCCACCGAAGTGGCTCCCGCTCGACACAGCACCAGATCCGCCCAGGTATAGGCTTCTGCCACGTTGTCGATAAACGGTGTCACGTTTGACGCATCGTACCCGTGCGCGGTGTATCCAGCCAGCACCCGCGAAAGATCGCCAGGGCCGGATTGATGCCGGATTTCCACGCCCGCTGCAAGCAGTCTCCCCAGACTGGCGAGCACCACCGAATTGATGGCTTTTGCCCCCTGACTGCCACCCATGACGAGCAGACGCCGGGTTGTGGTGCGCGTTGGCGCGACCTGTGCCAGATCCACAATGGCCTGTCGCACAGGATTGCCCGTATCCACGCACTTTGCAGGCGAAAAAGCGCCCGTCACATCCGGCAAGGACAAAAAAACGCGCTGTGCCAGTCTGGCAAGCAGACGGTTGGTGAGTCCGGGCATGGCGTTCTGCTCGTGCACGGCAACGGGGATGCTTGCCAGCCGTGCGGCCAGAAGCGGCGCAAAGGAGGCGTAGGCGCCAAAGCCCACCACCACGTCCGGTCGAAACGATCGCACCATGTCGCGTGCCAGAAACACCGCTTTAGCCATGCCGCACAGCGCCCCCACCGAGCGCAGACCGCGTCCGAGCACACCGTGTACCGGCAAGCCCGCAAAAGGCACCCCGGCCTGTTGCGCGAGTTTCCCTTCAGGGCCAAAGGTGGAACCGATGAACAACAGTTCCACTCCGGCGTCACGCAAGCGCTCGGCAACAGCGAGAGCCGGGAAAATATGCCCCCCGGTTCCACCTGTGGTGAGAATCACTCGTGCGTTTGTCAGTCTAGACATTGCCGTCCTTACCGCGCCGTGCGGGAAAAATTGAGAAGAAGCCCCACGCACACCATGCTGGCAAGCAGACTGCTCCCACCGTAACTGAGAAACGGCATGGCTACGCCCTTAGGAGGTACCATACCCATGACCACTGCCAGATTGAGGATGGCTCCAAGGGCGATGACCATCGTGATGCCAAAGGCAGAAAAGCGGTCGCGCAATTCACTCTGCCCCAGAATAATCTTGTAGCAGCGTACAAACAGCATGGTGAACAGCACCATGATCAGCGTGATCCCAAAAAAGCCCAGTTCCTCGCCAACCACCGACATGATGAAGTCGTTGTGCGCTTCGGGCAAGTAGAACATCTTCTGCGCACTGCCGCCCATACCTACGCCAAAAAACCCGCCCGAACCCAGTGCGTAGAGCGACTGCACAAGCTGGTAGCCCGCGTTTTGCGCGTCTTCAAACGGATCAAGAAAGGCCGTCAGACGTTTGGCACGGTAGGGGGAGTGGATGATCATGGCGATCCCCCCTGCAAGACCCATCCCAATGGACAAAAACAGGTACACAAAGCGGGTTCCGCCCACAAGACACATAAAAAACAGGATCATGGCAAGCACTGCCGCGCCACCAAAATCCGGCTGTGCCAGCAAGAGACAGCACAAAAATCCGGTCATGGCAAAAGGCGGAATAACGCCCTTGCTGAAGGTTTTCACCAGATCCTGTTTGGAACTCATGAAATAGGCCAGATACAGCGCCAGCGCGATCTTGGCGAACTCCAGCGTTTGCACCGAAAAAATCTTGAGCGAGAGCCAGCGCTGTGCTCCGTTGACTTTTAAGCCCAGCGGACTCAGCGTCAAAATAAGCAACGCAACCGTGGTTATCAAAAACGGATACTGCAACTTGTAGAGGAGATCACGCGGCATCGCCGCTGTGAGCCACAAGGCCACCCCGCCGATGCAGGCATAGAGCACCTGACGCTTGAAAAAATAATACTTATCCCCGTTGATGCGTTCTGCAACCACGCCGCTGGCGGACAACACCATAACCAGTCCGATGCACAACAGCATGAGCACCACAGCGATGACCCACCTGTCGTACTGACCGGTGATCGGCGTTTCCTTGGCAGAGGAACGCTTTGCAGCTCGCCTCATCGCCATAATCATGCCAGCACCTCACGCACAACGCGCTTGAAATCTTCACCGCGCCGCAGATAATTCGGGTACTGGTCGTAGCTTGACGTTGCCGGTGCCAGCAACACCACATCGCCCGAATGCGCCAGACCCGCTGCCCGACACACCGCGCTTTCAAGCGTCTCATCCCAGCTCAGGGGCACAGCGCCTTGCCACGCGGCTTCAAAATGTTCCCGACTCGCACCGTAGAGCGCCACGCACCGCGTCTTCGCCCGCACAAGCGGCAGAAGCCCCAGCAAATCGCCGCCCTTGAACTTGCCGCCCGCAAGCAGGACGATGGGGCGGTCAAACGATTCCAGCGCCACGCGCAACGCTTCGACCGTTGTGCATTTGGAGTCATTGATATAGAGCACCCCGCCCTTTTCCGTCACCCGCTCCAGACGGTGCTCCAGTGGCAGAAAAGCGGCTACAGCGCGGGTTGCGGCCTCTTCAGTCACGCCAAATTCCCGACAGGCCAGCCACGCGGCTTCGGCATTGGCACGGTTGTGCGGGCCTACCAGCTTCATCTCTGGGAAGCGCTCTGACTGGGTGTACCAGATTTTTCGTGCCCGCAGTCCGTAGTCAGACACAAGGCTGTCCATACCCTCATGCAACACGGCGGTATCGTTTGCGGTCTGACAGGCAAAGATCTGCATTTTTGCGCTGGTATATTCTGCCATGTCCGCGTGGTAATCCAGATGATTCTCACTGATATTCAAGAGCACTGCCACCCGTGGGTGCAAGGTGGAACACGTCTGCAACTGAAAGCTCGACAGCTCAAGCACAATGACATCGGCCTTGGCACCCCCCACCCCGGACAATACATATTCCGACAAGGGAGTGCCGATGTTGCCACCCGTGAAGACCCGCAAGCCCTGCGCCTCAAGCATGGCGGCGCACAGGCTGGTGGTGGTGGTCTTGCCGCTGGTGCCTGTCACCGCAAGCACAGGTTCACCGGAGAGCTGACGCCACGCCAGTTCGGTTTCCGCCATGATTTCGGGAAGCGCTCCCTCGTGCGGCAACATGTTTCTGATAACAGACGCGGCTACGCCGGGACTAGGGACAACCAGCGCCGCCCCCGCAAACTGCAAAGGCGTGTGCTCTCCACACACGATTTCTACGCCGACAGACGTAGCCCACGCCGCAAAATCGTCTGGAATCCTGGAGGCTACGCGATCCAGTACGCGAACACGGGCGCCCATCTGGTGCAGCAGCCGGGCTGCGCCCACACCGGACACACCCGCTCCCACCACGACAGCAAGCGCACCCGCCTTGATGGCAGGTGGCAACGCCACATTTTGAACGCACAGATCAACGCCAGTCATGATCCCTATCTCCAGTAACACGTTTTTTTACCATCGCCCCATTCACGCCCATTCGCCCCATTCGTCCCACTCACTTCGCCACTCACGCCCATTCGTCCTACTCACCCCACACGTCCCACACGCCTCAAAAACACGAAAGTCTTAGGAAGGATAGGGGTGGGGGTACCGGGGGAGGGGAAAGGGAAGCCCTTCTTCAGAAGGGTTCCCTTTC
>JAVVPW010000110.1:6100-6502 GCA_036655575.1 Bilophila sp. | reverse complement strand
GATGCCGGGCGTGTAGGCCAGACGCAGGCGTTGTCCCTGTACGGATTCGGGGAGAAGCGCGGCCTGACGCCAGGCTTTGGCTTGAAGCGTGATGCCTGAGCTTTCTTCCGTGACCTCAAGCGTGACGTGCTCACGCGAATGCCCAAACGCACGACGTTTGCGGACACGCAGGGGAGGGGACAAGAACACGGGTTCAGGGTTGCCGATGCCAAAGGGCTGAAGCAGTTCCAGCGTCTTCAGCACGGTGAAATCCGAGGCTTGCGCAAACGTCATTTCCATGTCGATCTTGAGGGTAGGCGTGAGCGGCTTGTCACCGAGCGTTTCGCGCACCACCTTATCAAAACGGTCGCGCAGAGTCGTGAGTTGCTTTGGATCAAGGCGGAGTCCGGCTGCTTGCTTATG
>JAVVPW010000110.1:0-6090 GCA_036655575.1 Bilophila sp. | reverse complement strand
CGCACATTGCGCGAGGCCGGCATGGAGATCAAACTCTGATACCGAACGGCCTGAGCCTTTGAGGGTGGCACCGTCGGCACACAAGATGAGCACAGGGCGGTAATAGGCCTCCACGATGCGTGAGGCCACAATGCCAATGACACCCTGATGCCAGTCTTCGCCGTACAGCACCAGTCCGAGGCGTTGGGATGAGGCTTCGGCTTGCGCAAGGGCGGCGGTGAAGATGCGGTCTTCTTCGCTCCGGCGTTCGCTGTTCATGGTGTCGAGCGTGTGCGCCAGCGTTGCGGCTTCGTCGTGAGACGCGGTGCGCAACATGTCGTGCGCGAGTGCGGGACTGCCCAGTCGTCCGGCGGCGTTGATGCGCGGCGCAAGGCTGAAGACCACCTGTCCGGCACCGAGTGCTGCGACCGGAGAAAAGCCACTCGCGGCTTTGAGTTCCGCAAGTCCGGGGCGTCCGGCTTCAGCGATTTTTAAGAGGCCGTTCTTGGCGAGAATCCGGTTTTGTCCGGTGAGGGACACCATGTCGGCAAGGGTACCCAGCGCCACGAGATCGAGCGTGTGCCGCATGTCCATGCGCTTGCCACTGTGGGCAGACAGGCGCGTGTTGAGTGCTGCCATCAGGAAGAAGGCCACGCCGACACCTGCCAGATGCGGACAGGGGTTGGTGTCGTTCAGACGGGGATTGGTGATGGCCTCGGCAGAGGGCAGGGGGTCTGGCGGCAGGTGGTGGTCTGAGATCACAACAGAAAAGCCCAGCTCTTGCGCCCGAGCCACAGCGGCAACATCGCTGATGCCGCAATCGACCGTGAGCAAGAGCCCGGGCGCGCGTTCGGTAGCGAGGCGTTCCAGTTCGGGGATATTCAGCCCGTAGCCTTCGGTGCGGCGATCCGGCAGATGGACATACACGGGCACGGCGTGAAACGTCAGCACTTGCAGCGCAAGGGTCGCGCCTGTGATGCCGTCCACATCGTAATCCCCCCAGATGAGCACCGATTTCCCCGCGAGGATGCCGGATTCCAGCACAGCAACAGCCGCATTCATGCCGGGCCAGTCGTCAGGGGAGGCCAGATGTCGCAGTCCCGGAGACAGAAAGCGGTCGATGTCAGTCAGGGAACAAAGCCCCCGTTGCCACAGCAGTTCCACAATGAGTTGCGGAACCCCAAGACGTTCCCCCCAGTCCATAGGAACCGTTGTTTCCGTTGTTTCCGTTGCACTGGCGACGGGAGGTGTGGCAGAGACAGGAGAAAGGACAGCAGGGTGGGTGTGTGCAGTCTGATTGCGAAATCGCCAGATTTTCATGAAGGTGTTGTTTCCTTACTCGTGAAGAGATCCGACATGTCCGAGCTATCAATGGGCGCTGGTTCCTCCGTATTTGGGGCGTCTGGCGCCAGATCGTCCATTCCTTCGTCAGCGGCAACGTGTTGGGACGAGGCAAGAGGCAGTGCTGGCGCGTCCGGCTCTGGATCGGGCTTGTTGAGGTAGCGCTTGATTTCTTGACGCCGTTCAGGCGGAATCAGATTGCGCTCGTCAAGCCAGACGAGAAAGCGCTTTGCCATATCTGAATCTGGCGCGAGCTGCAACGCTTCAAGCAGGTGTTGGGTACAGGGCAGATATTCGCCCAGTTCGAGCAGGGCGCGCGCCATGTTGATGTGCAGGTTTTCGTCAGCGGTTGTCAGTTCCAGAGCGCGGGCGTAGTATTCTTTGGCTTGCGTATACATCTTGCTCTTGCGCAGATTGATGCCAAAGTCGTTGAAGAGGTGCTTGTGTTCTTCTTGAAAGGCCGCCTCCAGATGCACAAGGCGGTCAAAAATATTTTCGGCCTTGTCCACTTCGCCCCGCGCAAGGTAGGTCAGACCGATGCCAAAGTTGGCGCGCACGTTTTCCACATCGAGACAGAGGGCGTTGTTGTATTCAAATTCCGCACTGTACAGTTCGTTTTTGTCCCGACAGCGATCCCCCATTTCCACAGATTCGTCCATTTCCCGGATTTTGGGATAGACAGACTGGACATAAAATTCCGGTTCAGGAGCGTATTTTTCTAGTAGTTCATCCATGGTGACGATTTTTTTTGCACCGGAAGGGATGTAATTGATGTTGAGGGGTTGCACCTGAATGGTGTTGTCGTCGTCTTGATCCACAAACCAGAAGACTTTCTGGATCATCTTGCGCTGTGTCGTTCCTGTTCCGATAACGCGGACTTCCTGCGAAGAAAAGACGCCGCGAAGGCGTTCGTCCGAGGGAAGACCATGCAGACGATCCTGCTGTTGTCTCTGGTCGTTTTGTAGACTCATACTCTGTTCCTTACCATGCCGGTGCTGCGCTCTTGTGTTTGACAACACTGACCGCCTGCACGCATCAGATGCTGTTCATTTCTGCAAGAATGGCTCTGGCCGCTGCGGATGGATCTTTTGCGCGGGTAACAGGGCGCCCCACGACCAGATAGTCGCTCCCCGCCTGCACAGCCTTGCCGGGGGTCATGATCCGGTGCTGATCGTCGGTGTTGTCGCTTGCAAGACGGATACCCGGCGTGAGGCAGTGCAAGTGCGGGCACCGAGCCTTGATGTCATGGACTTCGTGTCCAGAGCAGACGACACCGTTCAGTCCCCAGCGTTCTCCCGCCTCTGCCAGCGCCCCGGCAAAGGTGGACAGATTGAGATCGTACCCAGGGAGGTCGCCTTGCGCCATGCTCGTGAGCACAGTCACGCCAAAGAGCATTGGTGGCTCCCGATCCACTGCCGCAAGGTGGGCTTCTTCGACAGCTTCCCGGATCATGTGTTCGCCGCCGAGCAGGTGCAAGGTGATCATGTCCACCCCGATCCACGTCGCTGCCCGCACCCCACCGCGCACGGTGTTGGGGATGTCAAACATTTTGAGATCAAGCATGACTTTAAAGCCCATGCTTTTCAGCGTCTGCACAACACGCGGGCCTTCACGGGTGAACAATTCCAGACCGACTTTCATCCATTTGGCACTGCCACGCAGAGAATTGGCCATATTGAGGGCGTCAAGCGCATCGGTATAGTCAAGAGCAACAATGAGTTGAGCCATGATTACCATCCTTCCACAATAGAGGTTGCAAGCGCTGGGCGGTGTACAGGAGAAAGTGTTGCCGCAAGATAGACAGCGCGCAACTCGTCGTAGGCGCGACCCAGTTGATCGTTGATGATCCAGGCGTCAAACCAGTGCGCCTGATGGATTTCTTGTACCGCGTTGGCAAGGCGGCGTCTGATGCTGTCTTCGTCGTCCGTACCGCGCTGGCGCAGACGGTTTTCAAGCTCCTGCATGGAAGGGGGCAACAAAAAGGTGTAGCGCCCGTGCGGCAGGGACAGGCGGACTTGCGCGGCACCTTGCACGTCAATATCAAAAAGCACATCCTGCCCCGCTTTAAGCTCCTGCATGACAGGGGCAAGGGGTGTGCCGTAGTAATGGTTGTGTACACAAGCCCATTCTGCAAAAAAGCCCCGGTCGCGGCGCTGCAAAAAGTCGGCTTCGGTGATGAAGTGGTAGTCCTTGCCGTCGATTTCCGTTGCACGCGGCGCTCTGGTGGTGCAGGACACGGAGTAGGCAAAGCTGGGAAATTCGGTTCGCAGACGTTGAATGAGTGTGGTTTTACCCGTGCCGGAGGGAGCGCAGATCACAAGCAAGACCCCGGAACGCGGTTGAACAGGCGGTGTTTTTTCAGGCATCGTTTTCTTCCTCTTGCGCAAACCGCTGACCGAGTGTGTCCGGCAGAATGGCGGAGAGAATCACATGATTGGAATCCGTGATGATAATGGAACGGGTTTTGCGACCTTGTGTGGAGTCCACCAGTCGGCCTTCAGCGCGGGCGTCCTCGCGCAGGCGGCGCATGGGGGCGGACGCGGGGTTGACAATACTGATCACCCGCGAAGCCACCACAAAGTTGCCAAACCCAAGATTGATAAAACGTTCTCGTTGCATGGTCTATTCCAGATTTTGCACCTGTTCGCGGCATTTTTCCAGTTCGTTTTTGAAGTCCACGACCAGTCGGGAAATCTGGACATCTTGAATCTTGTTGCCACAGGTGGCTATTTCACGAAAGCATTCTTGCAGGGTGAAGTCGAGCCGGCGTCCGGCGTCCGTGCCGTTTTTGAGAAGGTCTTGCAGCCGTTCAAGGTGCGCGTGCAGGCGTGTCAGTTCTTCGCTCACATCGAGCCTGTCCGCAAGGATGACCATTTCCTGAAGGAAACGAGGTTCTTCAAGCTCTCCATGCACGGTACACAGGGCGTCTTGCAAGCGTTCACGCAAGGTGGAGAAGCGTTCTTCCTTGATGTCTGGTGCGCGCTCGTCCATCCGGGTGACCCATTTTTCGAGCTGCACCAGCCGGGCTTGCATGTCACGCGCCAGAGCCGCACCCTCGGTCTCGCGGGATTCGTTCCAGTCTTCAAGCGCGGCGATGAGGCCTTCTTCCAGCCGGTCTTCCAGTTCGTCGTCGCTGTCCTCGCTTTCCCGTTCCCAGAGGGTGGGGATGGAGAACAGCAGGTTGTAATCCGGCTCAAAGGCGTCTCCGTTGAGATCGGCAAGCCCTGCCACCGCGTCGAGCATGGCTGAAGCCTGTGCCGCGTCAAAGCGCAGTTCCCCGGCGGCGCCACCACGCTGATGCAGGGAAAGGCTCACCTCCATGCGTCCACGGGCACCAAAACGGCGCACCACGCGCTCCAGTCTGGGTTCAAGCCCCCGGGCTTGGGAAGGAAGACGCCACTTGAGATCGAGGTGGCGGTTGTTGACGCTTCGTATTTCCCATGTTTGCGTCCAGTCGGCGTCTTCCATGACGCAACGACCGAACCCCGTCATACTGCGCAACATGCAGACTCCTTTTGTGGCAGGCGGTTTCTGTGTGTCTATCCTGACAAGGTACGTCAGAAACCGTTCCGACACAAGAGGCGAGCTTGCGGCAGCGTCAGACGGGGACAGGTTCTACGAGCAGTCCGGTTGTGCCAAGACGCACCGGGCGGACAGGGATCAGCGCGTGGCCCTGTGCGTGCAAGGGTGTCAGCAAGCGACACGGCGTGTAGCACGCAGCAACGCCGTGCTGACCTTTGGCTTGCGGCGTGTGCGAACAGGGCACCTCGTCGTTGCTGTCAAGAGCCACAAGCAGGGTCTCTCCTTGCGCCAGTGTCTGCTGCCAGAAGGCGCTTTGTTTGGCGTCTACAAGCGTGCGGACTTCGGCGGCTCGGCGTTGGCGTTCGCTTTTTTCGACCTGAAGGGGGAGACGTGCGGCAAGCGTTCCGGGACGGATGGAAAAAGGAAAGATGTGGGCGTAGGTCAGCGGCAGTGCTTGCACGACATCCAGTGTTTCGCGCACATGCACGTCGGTTTCACCGGGGAATCCCATCAGGATGTCTGCGCCAAGGCCGAGGCGGGGCCAGTATCCGGCAACCACGCGCACAGACTCAATAAGGTGTTCGGGCGTGTAATGACTGCGGTGCATGGCCTGCAAAACAGCGGGACTCCCGCTTTGCAGGGACAGATGCAGGTGGGGACAGATGAGCCTTGTTTGTGCCAGACAGTCAAGGCCACGGGCGTCGAGCTGTGCGGGGTCAACGGAACTGATCCGCAAGCGTGCCACACCGTCCCATTCCGGGGCGAGTTCTCGATCGAGCAAGCGCACCAGTTCCCAGAAGTCCGCGCACCCTTGATCGCGCATGGCGTACTGGCGAAGATTGATGCCAGAGAGCATGATTTCGCGGTATCCGGCGTCGAGCAGACGTCTGGCCTCAGCAAGGCAATCTTGTGGTGCCCGACTGCGGGCAGGGCCGCGTGTGAGCGGTACAATGCAATAGGCGCACCTGTGCGAGCAACCGTCCTGCACTTTGAGCACCGGTCTGGCTCGTTGGAAGCCCTGAATGTGGAAGGGGGGAAAGGTCGCGGGGTCTGGTACGGTTGTGGGGGCTGGTTCTGCTCCGAAACCCTCTTCCGAGGGGACAGGCTTGGTCTGGTGGAGCCACGCAAGGAGTGTGGAGCCGTCTAGCAGCCGTGGCTTGTCAGCTTGCCCCACCACGCGGATCACACCGGGCAGGGTAGCAAGCTCGTCGCGGGCGACTTCCGAGGCGCACCCAGTGACCAGTATGG
>JAVVPW010000109.1:0-6515 GCA_036655575.1 Bilophila sp. | reverse complement strand
TGTGGGTGCTACGGCTGTGGATGCTTCAGCTCTTGTTGCGACCGGTGGTAAAGTCGTCGTAGACTTCAGCACGGAGATGGCTGGACTTCTGAAGGTTGACGGCGTGAAGATGGTAAATATGGCTTCCAACACCGAAATTAGTACTCTTGGAACTCTTCTTGACGAGAATGCGAAATTCGATGCCAAGAGCAATATCAATCTGAGTAATACCGCTGGAGTGCTGGCCATTCAGATTGACGTCAATGGGGATGGCGCGTTCAACGCTGCTGATGACTATGAAGTAACGCTTATAGGTACTTCCGCTACTAAGAGCGCCATTGGGTATGACTCTGACACCGGCGACTTCACCTTTACTGTTACTGCTTAACCCTTAGACTTTTTTTAGTTTAACACCCCGCTCTTCTTCGGAAGGGCGGGGCTTTTTTGATGCGTAGCTGTCTATCCTAAAACTTCCATCCCAGAGACAGGTTGCCGTATACGGAGGTTCCTTCGTGGCGGAAAAGTTCGCTGCCGGCGTTCAGGGAGAAGGACAGGTCGGTGTTTGTGGTGACGGTCAGGCCTACGCCGAGGCCGAGGGTGTCTCTGCCGGGTGCCTTGAGGGTATTGGCAAACGCAAGGTCGCTTGCTTGCGCAAAAGAAGCGTGCAACGTGCCCGCTTTGTCCAGCAATTCGTGATTCCAGGCGACAGAGGCGTGACTTTGCCAGCTTGCGCGATCGCCCAGCGCCTGTTCATCCGTGGTCAGCCGCGCTCCAAGGCTCGAGCGCAACGAATGAAAAACGTCTGACGCAAGGTGCAACCGACTGCTCAGGCCGTCGTCTTCCGTCAGCGAGGGGCGCGAGGCAAAAGCATAATCCAGCGCCACAAAGGGGCCAGCGCGGAACGAATCAAAAATCCATTCATACCCGCCACCTGCGCTCAGAGTACCCGAAAAACCCGTCCAGTCTTTGGTATTCTCGCGCTCATAGCCAGTGAAGGCAACTTCGCGCTGCATCCGCCAGTTTTCCATGCCAATCCGTCCGATCCCGAACAGATTCCAGCCGTCCCAGCTTGCGGGCGCGTAGCTGCTCTGCGCACCCAGATACAGCCCCTCGCCATGAAGTTTGCCGTTTGTGTCGCCGTTCATGGATTGATGATTGAACACCACATGCCCGCCGATGGTCAGGCCGTCTTGCGTGCTGCGTTCCGCAACGGTGATAAGTCCAACATTGGTAGCCTCATAGCCGCTCATGGCGTTGCCGTTAGACTGCGCCACATTCCCGGCATAGGGTTGCACAGACACCCTCCATGCGCTGTCAGCCGCCGTATTGGAGCGTGACCGTGAGAGCGTGCCGGGCAGAATCAAATCAGACAACATTCTGTGCGTGTCCAGCGTTGCCAGCGCGGCATTTCCGTAGGCGTCTGGCGCAAGCTGAGACAAACCTTCACGCACGCTACTGCCGTTCATGGCGGAAAAGTCCAGTGCGGTAAACAGGTTGCGCATGTCACCCGGCATCGCCTTCACATCGGCAAGAGCACGACCCACACGAGCGGCGTTGCCGTCAGCAGCGTATTGGCTGTAGGCGTTTGCGCTGCGGGAAAACGTAGCGAGGGTGTCGTTGCCCCGTTGTGTCGCCGTCAGACGCAGCGTCGGCGAGTGCAGACTTGTGTTTGTGGTGGCGAACGCGCCGCTGGTCGTTCCCGTCACCTGTAGCAGAGACAGGGGCAACGTGCCAGCGTACCCGTCCGGGAGGGGGGCAAGCGTCAGCGTTCCCGCCAGAGCCGCGTTTCCGTTCACGCGCAAGGTGTCCTGCCCGCTGGAGTCAAATTCTGTCACCAGCGTGCCGGAATCGGCTTGCGCGTAATTGCCGTTTACGGTGAGCGTCCCGATGCTGTTTCCGGGCATAACCGTGCCCTGATTCAGGAATGTTTCGGCAGTATAGGTTCCGTTGCCGCCAAGAATCGCACCTGCGGCAACCGTAACATCACGAACCGCCGCCGTCCCATCATACGCAAGAAGCCCCCCCGCGAGGTGCAGACGCAAACCCGCAGCACCGCGAATATCCCCGGCGTAGCGGAGTCGAAAATGGGCGTCAGCCTGCGTGGTCGCCTGCCCTGCGGCATCCGCTTGCAAACCAAACGTCAGCGATGTGAACAGGTCTTCACGATTGCCCTCGTACTGCACCAGCGGATTGTACGGGTCCCATTCGGAAACCACAGCGCCAGACAGGCTTGCGCCGTTCATAATATTGATCTTTTTGACAAAAGCGTTTGGAGAAATGAAAATCGCCGCGTCCGTCCCGGCAAGGCGTCCGGTGACGTCAAAAGACTCGACCAGCGGGCCTTGGAGCGCAGAAAGCATGTCTGCATAGCCCCACCTGTTTTCGTCCTTGCCCCAAGCAGAGCGAATATAGGAACCACGGTATTCTGTCCGGTCGCCCATTTCGTTACTGCCAAAATCAAAGCGCGCTGCTGTACCGCCTGCGCCAAGCGCTTGCAGATCGCCGCGGTGAATGACGTTGTGTCCGTTGCCGTAAGCCACGAGCAACGCATTGCCGCCGTTGCCGTTGGCATGAACCCGTACACCGGGGTTGATGGTCAGGCTGTTGCCCGTACCGTCCATGCGAATGCCCATGCCCCAGTCCCCAGAAGACAGCAGATCCGCACTCTGGTTGATGGTGTTGTCACTGCCGTAGACATGAAAACCAATCCCGTAGGCTGTAGGATTGGACGCGCCTACAATCCAGCCATCATTGTTGCGGGCATAGTAGGGATTGGTGTTGTTGTAGGTCAGGCCATCGTTGTAGAGCGAGGAACCGTAGTAGTTGCGACGATCCAAAACAAGCCCTACATCCTGCATAGCCGCCAGTTCGGCTTCCATCAGAATGTTCCAGTTACGGTAGTTTTGGTGACTCATGAGAGAGTTTTGTAATTCTATATGGCTGAACTCTGGCATAGAGAATGTCTGTCCAGTCTCTTCATCAGTGGTATCTTCCCATCCATTGACAGGCAAACCCGGAACTCGTGGGGCGTTTGTGTCGTCTGGTGAAGCAAGAAGCGCACCCTTGAGCACGTCCTGAACATGTGTTCCGGTAAAATAGACACCGGGCCACTGGGATTTGTCCCGCGTTACAAAAGCACCCTCTGTAGCCTCTTCGGCTAGAGTAATATCCTGACCTGGCTTTGCAGCGTTGCCATTGATGTCATGCAGTCCCAGCGTCCACAGATTGAGTCCAGTGTTGGCAAAGATAAAGCCGTCCTTCGTGTCATTCACGCTTCGCACGACACATAAGCCAAGGGCATGAGTCAGTTCATGCGTCATAGTTGAAGGCAAGTCGGACGCCTCACCATTGCTGGGCAGGGAAGACATGGGTTTTGTGTACCATTGCCCGTCAAAATACTGGGCATGATCCACATGCACCTCTGCCAGAAAGCCAGACGAGGGCAGGCCGTACATCCCTGCGGCAAGTTTTGTGTACCCGGAATCGCCATAGCTTTCACTCTGTGCGGAAGCGTTGTCGTCATAAGCATCTACTGTCAGTAAAGAAAGGAGCAGCGGCTCTGTAAGACGCGCTCCGGGAGCAAGCATGGTACTCCAGTAGCGGCTCCCTTCTATAATACCCTTGATTTCAGCGTCATTGAGCGTGAACTCTGAGGTTGCATCATCACCATCTTCGTCTTTTATTGTTTCTCCTTTATCGTACGCCTCAAAGCGAAAAAAGGCGTTCCCCGCAGGATCAGGGACATCAATGATTCGCATAGCGTTGACCGCTGCTACATCCACAGTACACAGCAGTGACGCTGCAAGAAAAAGACAGGTCAACCATTTGTGTTGACGATACATCCGTTGCATAGTGTTTTCCTTGTATGGAGATGGAGAGCGTTTTTACCATGGGATAAAGAAGATGCCGTCACAAAACGGCATCTTGCAGAGCTATGGCAGTGTATTGCTTACGCCTTATACGCTGCAAACGAGGGTGCAACAGTGTCTTTTGCCGAGAGTACAGGGTTTTCGACTGGCCATTGAATGTTCAATGTCGGATCGTTCCATTGAATAGCGGCTTCATCTTCAGGATGGTAGTATTCTGTGCATTTGTAGTGAAAATGCGCTATCTCGCTGGTCACAACAAAGCCGTGCGCCAGTCCCGGTGCAACCCAGAGCTGGTGTTGATTTTCAGCAGTCAGTTCTGCACCGAACCACTGTCCGTAGGTTGGTGAATCCTTTCTAATATCAACAGCAACATCGTAGACTTTCCCCAGAGAGACGCTGACAAGTTTCCCTTGGGGGCGTGTTTTTTGGTAATGCAGACCACGCAGGATGCCGTAAGAAGAACGTGAATGATTGTCTTGCACAAAAGGCAGTGTAAGACCAGCCGCTGTATAGCGTTCTTGTTGCCATGTCTCTACAAAATAGCCGCGTGCATCGCCCCATACTTTGGGTTTAATCAGCAACACGCCTGCAATGGCTGTCTGTACTACTTCCATAAAGCACTTCCTGAATCAACAAGTTCGTATAAATACTGTCCATAGCCGTTCTTTGCCATAGGCTTTGCAAGGCGTCGTACATCGTCAGCAGAGATGTAGCCTTTGCGCCAGGCTATTTCTTCCAGACACGCCACCTTCAGACCTTGCCGTGTTTCTACAGCCTGCACAAAAGAACTGGCTTCTAGCAAGGAATCGTGTGTGCCGGTGTCGAGCCATGCAATGCCGCGACCGAGCAATTCTACATTGAGATCGCCCCGTTGCAGATAGCTGTTGTTGACATCCGTTATTTCCAGCTCTCCACGCGGCGAGGGCTTGACCTTTTTAGCAATGTCAAGGATGTCAGCGTCATAAAAATACAAACCCGTAACAGCGTAGGAAGATTTGGGGCAGGTCGGTTTTTCTTCAAGGCTCAACACGCGCTGATTTTTGTCAAATTCGACAACGCCATAGCGTTCAGGATCGCGGACATGATACCCAAAGACGGTGGCTCCGGTATCGCGTTCCATAGCCATTTGCAACAGATCGCCCATACCATGACCAAAAAAGATGTTGTCACCAAGCACAAGGCAGACATTGGAGCCTTTGATAAAGTCTTCTGTCAGCAAAAAGGCTTGTGCAAGGCCTTCTGGTTTTGCTTGTACAACATAGGTGAAGGTGCATCCCCATTGTGAACCGTCGCCAAGGAGTTCTCGGTACAGTTCGATGTGCTCAGGTGTTGAAATAACGGCTATTTCACGGATACCAGCAAGCATCAAGGTTGCAAGAGGATAATAGATCATGGGTTTGTCATAGATAGGCATGAGCTGTTTGCTTACACTGCGTGTCAGCGGATACAGTCGTGTTCCAGAACCACCAGCCAGTACAATTCCTTTCCAGCTCTTCATGAGACTCCTTGCAGTATGCTGTTGTGTACTACGTCTTTTATAAACGCTTTTTCACTCTTTTAAGTGTTGCAGAAAAACCGCATTCTTTGACAATCCACCAAAAACGCAGAAGTGGTACAGTCCAGAAAGGGAGTAGTACAGCAAGATCTTTCGCATCTGTCTGTAGAATGCCCTTGTGGAGACGCCTCTTCCTGACTTCTTTCCAGAATAAAGCTCCTTCAACAAGGTATGTTGCAGAAACTTTATGATTGTAACTTGCCGCGTGGAGTCGCCACAGTGTCAGCTCCTCTGGCACGAAACAAAAGCGTGTTTTTTCAGAAAGTTGTATCCATATCCACCAGTCCAGCCAGCGCGGGACGGGCGAGAGGAGGTTGCACGCATCAAGGAGGTCACGGCGAACCATACTGCACGAAAACGTAGGGATTCTGTTTTCAAACAGCAAGGCCGTGCGTAGCGAAAAAGTCTGGTCTGGGGTACACTTACGTCTGGAATGGGCGCGCATCACACGCGGGACATAGCTTTGAAACCAGCCTGTATCCGCGCCCGGCATGGGCAGGGGGGTGATGTTGTTGAACACCACGCCAGCGTCTGCGTGATGCAGTGTTGCAAAGCGTTGTTGCAGACAGGTTTTGTGCCACAGGTCGTCTGATTCAAGGAATGCAATATACATGCCTTTTGCGGCTGCCAGGCCGACCTTGAGCGTTGCGGGCAAGCCGCGATTGACCCCGCCCTTGTGTTGCAAAACGCGAATCCGGGCGTCTTTTGCGGCATAACTGTTTGCCAACGCTACCGAATCATCAGAAGAGCCGTCGTCCACGACAAGGATTTCAAAATCCTGCCACGTTTGCGCCAACACACTCTGGATCGCGTCGCCCAGATAAGGCTCGTAATTGTAGCTGGCAATCAGCACCGAAACCGCAGGCTTCCTCATCCCTTCTCCTCAAACTGCCCTACGTTAGACTGGCAGAGCGCTTGGCTGAGTGTAGCAAAAGGAAGTCTTTTCGTCGAGGGAGGGAATATGCGATAATGAATAGCTAAAAGGCGTACAAAAAAGAGGAGAAATCCGTAGATGTCTCCTCTTTTTCGGCTTGTTTCTTGAAAAGCTGTATACAACAAAGCGTAGTGTATAAAGCTCCCTGAGCTGTCCTTTACCGGACAGGACAGATCAG
>JAVVPW010000108.1:0-6599 GCA_036655575.1 Bilophila sp. | reverse complement strand
TCCCTCGTGGCGTTTCATGCTGGATTTGCTGGCGGTACTGGTGCCTGCGGACAGGCCTTTGTTTACGGCGGATGAGCGGATGGTGTGCGCGCTTGCGCAGGCCGGCTTGTGTCAGGAGCCGCTTTCTGAAGCGTTGCGAACGCAATTGGCTCTGGATGAGGCAAGCGCTCGTTTTTTCACCTACGGCAACCTTCCGCTGTGGCAGGTGCTGGGCAAGGAACCGGACAAACCGTGGCACGACACCCCCCGTCTGCTTGTTGTCTGTCACTCGAATCTGGAGAGCGCTCATGACTGATGTGCAGCCCGTTGTCCTTTCGGCTTTAGAACTTGAATCGAAACTTTCACGCCTCTTCCCGGAAGGGCTTTCTGGTCTTATCTTTGATTGCGACGGCGTACTGGTGGATTCGTGCGCTGCCAATGTTGGGTATTACAACAAATTGCTCGAAGAACTGGGTTACCCGCCGGTTCCAGACGAACAGGTGGAATATGTGCAGATGGCCACGGCAGGGCAGGCGCTGGAACTGTTGTTTTCACCAGAAGATCTGAAGCGCTTGCCGGATATTGCGGAGAGGATTCCCTACAAGTCCTTTGCACTGCCCCTGTTGCAACTGGAGCCGGGACTGGAAACGATGCTGCACTGGCTGCGTCAGCAAGGTGTCCACCTCGGTATCCACACCAACAGAGGGAGCGGTATGTGGGATCTTCTGGACAGATTCCACATGCGAGACCTGTTTCAACCGGTGATGACAGCCGACATTGTACAGCCAAAGCCCAGCCCGGAAGGGGTGTTGCGCATCCTGCAAACGTGGGGCACGCCGCCGGATCGCGTGGGGTTTGTCGGGGATAGCCTTACGGATGCCAAGGCCGCTAGAGGTGGACTTGTGCCGCTCCTTGCCTATCGCAACCCTCGCCTTGACGCAGACCTCCATCTGACAAGTTTTTCAACCTTTCACCAGGCACTTCAGGCATTGCTCGGTGCAGGCCTTTCAGACTGACGAGAGCCTTTTGCCCTTGAAAAGGTTCACACAACCAACCATCAACCAACCAACAAGGCTGGCAAGCGCCGGGGAGGTTTCATGTTTGTACTGGGAAATGTTCTTTTTGGTGTAGCAAAAGTTCTGGACACGCTGCTTTCGTTGTACTTCTGGGTTGTACTCATTGCGGTGTTGCTCACATGGGTGCGCCCTGATCCCTATAACCCCATTGTGCGTACTCTGAATGCGCTTACGGAACCCATCTTTTATCGGGTGCGCAAGTTGCTTCCGTTTACTTTTATCAATGGTCTGGATCTGTCGCCGGTGGTGGTGCTTCTTCTCATCCAACTGGTGCAGATGATTGTTGTGCGTTCTTTGTTCCAGTACGCGGCGATGGTATAAGTCCGGGTGTGGGGCAAGGTGACAACGAAGTGTCTTGCATTTTTGGCATTCCCTTTTGTCTCATTTTGAGGTAAGAAAAACAAAAGGCAACGCGCAACGGCGTAATCCCTCTAAACCTTTTGCACTGGAGAATGCCTTATGGAACAGCGCGAGCTCCTTCTTCTGGAAAAATATTCCGCGATCAATCCTGAACTCAGAGAACTCTGGGAAGACCACATCCTTTATGAGAAGCAGGTGGAAAAACTTGAAGCTAAGGGCTATCGTACTCCTACGGAAGAACAGACGCTCAAGCAGTTGAAAAAACAGAAGCTCGAAGGGAAGACGCGGCTCCACGCCCTCCTTGAGGGCTACAATGAGCAGGAAGGCAACTGATGTTGTACACCGGGGCTAGGATTTTGCTGGAATGTCTGAAGCGGGAAGGTGTTGACCTTTTCTTTGGGTATCCGGGTGGGCAGGTCATTGATATTTATAATGAACTGTCTAGCCATCCCGACTTGCGACATGTTCTTGTGCGCCACGAGCAGGGCGCCGTGCATGCTGCCGACGGGTACGCCCGTGCTTCTGGCAAGGTGGGCGTCTGTCTCGCCACATCCGGCCCCGGTGCCACCAATACGGTGACCGGAATTGCCACGGCCTATAGCGATTCCATTCCGATGGTTATCCTTACAGGTCAGGTACATACCGCACTTATTGGTAACGATGCCTTTCAAGAAGTAGACATTGTGGGCATCACCAGACCGTGTACCAAGCACAACTATCTGGTCAAGGACGTGCGCTCGCTTGCGCACATCATTCGGCAGGCGTTTTATCTTGCTCGTTCAGGGCGTCCCGGCCCCGTGCTTGTGGACATTCCCAAGGACGTGCAACAGGCGACCTGCGACTTTGTGTGGCCTGAAGACGTTGCTATGAGCAACTATTGCCCGACATTCAACGCCAATCTCAATCAGCTTCGCCGGGCTATGGATGTGCTCGTCACATCGCGGCGTCCGTTGCTCCTTGCAGGGGGTGGCGTGATTATGGCAAACGCGGCTGATGAAGTGCGCACCATCGCGCACTTGCTGCACATGCCAGTCACTGCAACGCTCATGGGACTTGGCGCGTTTCCCGGTGATGACCCTCTCTGGAGTGGCATGTTGGGGATGCATGGGTGCTATGCGGCGAACAACGCTGTCAGTCAGGCTGACGTGATCCTTGCCGTGGGGGTGCGTTTCGACGACCGCGTGACCGGCAAGCTCTCCACCTTTGCCCCCCACGCCCGCATCGTCCACATCGACATTGACCCGACCACCTTGCGCAAGAATGTGCGGGTAGAAGTCCCGGTGGTGAGCGACTGCCTCAGTGCGCTGCAAGGCTTGCGCGCTATTGTGGAATCAGGCCACGCGCAAAAAGATTGGGAAGGCGATCACGCCGACTGGTTGCAGCAGATCAAAGACTGGCAGACCCAGCAGCCTTTGGCATGGACTAAGGGCGAACATCTGAAACCACAACAGGTTGTGGAGGCGCTTGATCGGATCACCGAAGGAAACGCCATCATCACTACAGAAGTGGGGCAAAACCAGATGTGGGCGGCGCAGTTCTATACCTACCGCAAGCCGCGCACGTTTCTCACGTCCGGCGGACTCGGCACAATGGGATACGGCCTTCCCGCCGCTATCGGTGCGCAGATGGCCTTTCCAGACAAGCTGGTCGTGGATGTGGCTGGAGACGGCTCTATCCAGATGAACAGTCAGGAACTGATGACCGCAGTGGAAAACAAACTGCCGGTCAAGATCCTTATTCTCAACAATCAGTACCTTGGCATGGTTCGCCAGTGGCAAGAATTGTTTTACAATACCAACTATGTGGCGACCGACATGACCGGGCAGCCGGATTTTGTGAAGCTGGCTGAGGCCTATGGCGCGGAAGGCTACAGGATCACGACAGAGGCGGAGCTTGCAGAGATTCTGCCCAAGGCCTTAGCGTCTCCGCATACAGCGGTCATTGATGTTCGGGTGGAACGGGGAGAAAATGTGTATCCCATTGTTCCTGCTGGCGCCGCTCTTGACGAGATGCTGGTTGTGTAGTTTGCGTTTTGTCAGTAATTCTGTGCGGTTCTGACTCAATGTTTTTTTCTGAAGCCATATCACGGCAGCTCAAACAGTTCTGGAGGAAGGATGCGGCGCGTTCTGTCTGTATTGGTTGAAAACGAACCTGGTGTGCTTTCGCGTGTAGCGGGACTGTTCAGCGGTCGCGGCTTCAACATCGAATCCCTGAATGTGGCCCCTACACTCGAAGAAGGCCTCTCACACATGACCATAACCACCAACGGCGACGAGCAGATCATCGAACAGATCGTCAAGCAGTTGCGCAAGCTGGTGACTGTGGTCAAGGTTGTGGATTTTTACGGCATGTCGTCCGTTGAACGTGAGATGATGATGCTCAAAGTTCATGCGGAAGAAGCGAAGCGGGGCGAAGTGTTGCGCATTGCGGATATTTTCCGGTGCAAGGTCGTGGACGTGAGCCTTACCGACCTGACGCTAGAAGCCACGGGTGACCATTCCAAATTGCAGGCGATTATTCAGCTTCTGCAAAAATTTGGCATCAAAGAAATCGCTCGTACTGGCACGCTTGCCCTGCGGCGCACCATGCAGAGCGACGAAGGTTAATCTAGCTGTGAGATCAAAAAAGTAGAGCGTTTTTTGCGGTATACAGAGGGGAGAAGGCCTTGCCAGTCTCTCCTCTCTTGTGTACTTTAGGGGCTTCCGCAATACCTCGTGCCTGCCCGATCGGCATACTGTATTTCCGTAACCGGCGACACGTATTCCATTTTTGTAGCTACCCGCAAGGAGTGAACATGAAGGCGTATTACGAACAGGATGCGAATCTCGATTTTCTCAAAAACAAAACTGTCGCCATCATCGGTTACGGAAGTCAGGGACATGCCCATGCCCAGAATCTGCGTGACTCTGGCGTCAATGTTGTTGTGGGTCAGCGTCCCGGTGGCGCGAACTACGCGCTTGCCAAGGAACACGGCTTTGCACCGCTGAGTGCTGCTGAAGCTGCTGCCGCTGCTGACTTTATCATGATTCTGCTTCCTGACCAGCATCAGGCTCGTGTGTACCGTGAAGACATCCTTCCCAATCTCAAGCCCGGCAATTCTCTGCTGTTCGCGCACGGTTTCAACATCCATTTTGGACAGATTGAACCGCCGAAGGATGTTGATGTTTTCATGATAGCGCCCAAAGGCCCCGGTCACCTCGTGCGTCGTACTTTCACGGAAGGCGGCGGCGTGCCCTGTGTGGTTGCCGTGCATCAGGACGCTTCGGGTCAGGCCATGCAGAAGGCGCTTGCCTATGCCAAGGGCATTGGCGGAACCCGTTCTGGCGTGATCGAAACCACGTTCAAGGAAGAAACCGAAACCGATCTGTTCGGCGAACAGGCCGTGTTGTGCGGCGGTGTTACCGAGCTTATCAAGGCCGGTTTTGATACCTTGGTGGCTGCTGGCTACCAGCCTGAAATCGCGTATTTTGAGTGCTGCCATGAAATGAAGCTCATCGTGGATCTCATCCACGAAGGCGGCTTTGCCAAGATGCGCAACTCAATCAGTGACACGGCTGAATACGGCGATTACCGCACCGGACGCCGCATCATCACAGAAGAAACGCGCAAAGAAATGAAGAAGATCCTTTCTGAAATTCAGGAAGGCGTGTTTGCGCGTGACTTCATTCTTGAATGTGGTTGCGGCACCCCCAGCTTCAAGGCCAAACGTCGGATCGAAGCAGACCACCTGATCGAACACGTCGGCGGCAAACTCCGCGCCCTCATGCCTTGGTTGCAAAAGAAATAACGATCTTTGCGTCGTTACGATAAACACCGCAAGAAGAGATTCTTTTTGCGGTGTTTTTGTTTGGGTGCTGTTGCATGAAGCAAAAAAAGACGCTACCCGGAGTGTCCGCAGCAGCGTCAAAAACAGTATTGATTCTAGAACATTTTCATCCTGCAAAGGCTCTATTCTTCAAGAGCGCCTTCCATAATCATCACTTTACGAGTCTCAGCATTCTGGGCGTCGGTCAGAACGAGACGGTAGCCGAACGACACAAACAGCGGTTGTTGCCGGCCTGTACCCAGCTCAAAGGTGGCTTCAACAGGCAGACCCGCCTCCCGATTCAACGAGCGGGGGACAAGGATGTTTTCTTGTGAAGCCAAGACCTTGCCTGTGGCGTCCGCAATATAGACATTGAGCACTATTTCGCCATACCACGAGGCCCAGTCGGGCAGTTTGTTGATAACCGGGTAGGCTTCTGCCATGACCCCGACTTCTCCACCCACTGGAACAACCTGATATTGAAAGGAAAGATAGCGCATCGGCAAGGTTTGCGAAGTCTCGCCTTTCCACTGATTGCTCGGCAGGTGGCGCACGGACAACCCACCGCACCCCATCAGGAGCATAAGGCCTGTGCATAGAACCAGAGTGCGTAACTGAAACATGCTGATCCCCAAGGTTCAAGAGATTTTTTCCACGTTACCCGTACAGGAACCAGCGGTCAAGGTATCCGTTTTTTTCGGCAGACGAGCGGCTATTTTTCGATCCATGCGCTCAGGCGTTCGGCGTATTCCTGTTCGTCATAGGACGGATGCTCGTACATACCTGCTTGAACCCGTTGCCGCGAAGCCTCGGCAAGGATGATAGCCGCTGCCACGGACACGTTAAAGCTCTGGATCATACCGAACATGGGGATGTAGAGTTCGCCGTCTGCCACAGCTTGCAGCTCTTCTGGGACGCCGCTGTGCTCGTTGCCCAGAATGACCGCCGTGGGGCGCGTAAAATCCCAGTCGCCCAGCGGTTTTGCCTGTGGGGTAAAGCTGGTAGCAAGGATCTGATGCCCGCCTGCCCGCAGCATGGTGACCATATCGTCCATGGTCTTATGGCGTACAGAATCCACCCATTTGCGGGCGGATGCGGAACTTTTGCGTCCGAGCGTCGGGAACGGCGTATCGGTGTAATACAAGTGCAGCGCTGCTATCCCGAAGGCGTCCGCACTCCGATAAATCGCCGATACATTGTGCGGATCATGAATGTTCGCCAGCACCAGCGTCAAATCCTTCTGACGCCAGCCAAGCACCCTTTCCAGCTTTTCGCGTCGCCGCGATGAAATGTCTCTAACCATAGCTCTTCCCTGTCTTTGGAAATGCCTCCGGCGGGGGCGGGGGGGGGCGCCCCCCCGGGCCACCCCCCTCGGTGGG
>JAVVPW010000107.1:0-6775 GCA_036655575.1 Bilophila sp. | reverse complement strand
GGGCTACCGCGTTCTAGACAACGTGTTTTACGACGGGCACCACGCTGACGATGAAGAATGGCTCAACCCCAGCGGCTTCACCCTCATGGACCCCATTGTCATTGATCTTGACGACGTGCGCCGTGAAATCGAAAACGAACTCAAAGGCACTGCCAACTACGGTAAAAGCATTTACTAGCCGCATGTGAGGGGAATCTTTCTAAAGGAAGGTTCCCCTCAGTTTTTTTCCTTTAGGGCAACGTATCTTTGAGAATGGTTATTCTTAAAGGTACGTTGCTTTTTTTAAAGCAACGAGTGCAGCAGCGCAACCGAGGTCACCGCGATCAGCAGGATGAGCACAATCTTGCGTAAAACCTGCTCGTTCATGCGCGTAAAGCATTTGCTCCCGACCCAGATACCAAGTGCCAAGGGGATCAGAAACAGGACGGCAAAGCGCACCGTGCTCCAGGTGACAAGTCCCTGTTGCCAATAGATGAGGCTTGCCCAGACATCGGTGAACAGGAAAAAGGCGATCAGCGAAGCCCGACTCACACCAACCCCGCCCGGCCCGGAGAGAAAGAACAAAATGACAGGCGGGCCGCCGTTGGCAGACGCGCCGTTGATGACCCCGGAAAGCAGCCCCACCGCAGTGGTTGCCGTGCAAGACGGTGCCTTGCTCGGACGCATCCCCCGCAAGAGCGGAATGGTCAGAAGCAATACCGTGAGATTGATGCAGATTTTCATGGGCGCAATCGGCATGTGTACCAGAAAGAGCACCCCCGCCGGCGTCCCGACAAGCACCCCTAGCGCCAGCCAGCGCAACGCTTTCCAGTTCACCTGCCGGTACACAAACGGCAGATGTCCCACACTTGCCAGTATTTCCCACATGAGAATCACCGTTGCTGCCACCGCAGGCGGAAGCACCAGTGTCAGCAACACAATCATGATCATGGAAAAGCCAAATCCCGTGGCTCCACGAACAATCCCAGCCAGAAAAACGGCGGTACACACATACGCAAAAAAAGCAGGTGTAAGTTCAGGCATAAGGGACTCTGGGTAAAAGGATTGGCTCTAAAGAAAACGTACCGTATTCTTCTTTAAGAATCCAGTGGGATAATAGCTTTCTTTGGCTTGACGCAAGCCTTCTTCATCCGCATCCTGTTCACGATCAATGAGGGTGTAGCCGGCTGCGGCGTATTTGGCAAAGCAACAGTTGATAGCCTGATAGACGCCACGAAAATTCGGACGGCCTTTTTCAAAATGCACCACCAGCGTGGTGTCGTCGAGGGGTTCGCCCACCGCAAACGCGACCATCTCACCTTCCACAAGCAACGCGCCGCCCACCAGTCCGGGGAGAGATTTCCATTCGCGCAGGACGGAAAAGACCACATCACTTTCCGCAAGGAGCGATGCGGATTTTTCGCACTCGCGCCACAGGCACCAGTCAGACTGCAACGCCAGCACCTGCTCCATGTTTTCAGCGGTCAAAGGGCGGTAGTCTTCGCCATACGCCTTCATGTAGCCGTTCACATGGTTGCGCTTTTTGTGCAGCTTGTTGCCGGCAAGAGTGGACAGATCCTGCGTTGTGTAGAGATATTCCCATTGCCCCGGCGTCTCTTCCACCTGCACCCGACCGGGCAAGCGTTCTTGAAGCAGGGTGCAAAGCGCTTCAGGCACCCGCTTCATCACAGTCCCCGGCGTCAATTCGGGCATGGCGCTCCAGTCTGCCGCTTCCCAGTCGCCCACAGGTGCCCACAGAGCGTCTGAAGCTGGATCATGCAGATTGCGTTGCCGTACCCAGACAAGATCGTGCCGAATCCGCCACTCCAGCCCGTAATGCACCCCCCAGCCCCAGAGGTTGGTGAAGGTATAGTCCGCTGTCCGTTGCGGCGTGCGCAACCAGTACGGTGCGTAGACGCGCTGATGTTCCAGTTCAAAGGGGATAAAAGTCGCACCACAACGGGACATTTTTTCTGAACACGGTTCTGTCAGAGTCATACAGCATTCCTTAGAGCTAGAGGCATACAATGCAGTTATAGGCGGTGTTTTTTGGCGTGTGTGTCTTTGCTTGCAAGCATGGCAAAACGCATCCAGTCGCAGCGCAGTACCACCCAGAGCAAGGCAGACGACTGCACCATCTGCGAAACCAGCATGGACAGATAGACGCCAGAGGCGTTTTGCCAGAGGATATGCCCAAAAAAATAAGCCACAGGCAAGCGCACCACCCAGACTGCCCCACTGAAGGCCAGCAAGGGGTAGACGGTTGCGCCCGCGCCGTTGAGCGCCCCAGCCAGCACGACACTCGCCACAGTAAAAGGTACAGAAAGAATATTGTACATGAGATAGTCGGCTGTTTCGCGCTGTACATCTGGATCAGCGGCAAGCAGTCCGGCAAGTTCAAAGCGCCACGGCCAGAGCAGGGCACCGATACAACTCATCCCGACACAGGCGATGAGCAACGTGGTCAGGGTGACACGTTGCGCTTCTTCACGGTTGCCACTCCCCAGCGCGTGCCCCACCAGCACAGAAACCGTCATGTTGAAGGCCACGGCAGGCAGAAACAAAAAGGCCTCAACCCGCATCCCGGCGGTGAGTCCCGCCAGCGCGTTGACGCTTGAAAACGGCAACGACGCCGTGATCACAAAGAGCACCAGGTACCCCGTCTGCCAGAGAAAGGAGGTGCCAAGCGCTGGCCCTGCGACCTTGAGCAGATAGGGTGAGCCGCTCCGTACCCAGCGCCAGCGCGGGAGACTCTGGCGGGTGAACAGCTTTTCACGCAACAGCATCCCAAGAAGGATCAGCGCACCCACCGTGACTGACGCAAACGTTGCCCACGCAACACCTGCCGCGCCGTAGGCAGGAAAGCCCCACCAGCCAAGCCCAAAGGTCAAGTCGCCGAAGATATTGATGACGCACACACTGGCAGTCACATAGAGCGGCATGAGCACAGATTTTGCGGCACGAAAGACCGCCGCCCCGATCGTCAACACATACTGACCGGGCAAGCTCCACAGGTACGCGCCGAAAAAAAGCGTTGCGGTTGGCAGAATGTCTTTGGGCGTTTGCACCAGCACCAGCAACGGTTCCCGCCAGAGATACGCCAGTCCTGCGATCAGAACACCGATGCCGATCCCCCCCAGCACCACAAGCCCCACATAGCGTCGCGCCCGCTCAAGGTGTCCTGCGCCAAGAGACTGGCTGATAGAGGCCACCGCGCCGCTGACCGCCGCCATAGCCAGCGCCATGAACATCATCTGGCACTGCGTGATAAGGCCGATAGAGGCCTGCACCCCCGCACCGATCTGCCCACCCGCCCACACATCGGTGATCCCGATCACAAACTGGCAGAACAGCATGACCATTTGCGGCCACGTCAAGTCCCAGATAGCGCGGAGACGCGCAGTGTTTATGTGCATAGATCCTGTATGCCTCCGGCGGCTCAAGGAGCTACCGCCCCTTGAGAATCTCTGTTCGGGGGGAATGATTCCCCCCGATCCCCCTCAGTTGAGGTCGTCTGTCTACAAAAGTGGTCGTTGCGATGAGAGGTTTTTTATACGGGAAAGGCTCTAAAACACGAACAGGTTATTTTTTTTATTCTCCAAGTCCGTTTGTCGCGGCGAGTGCCTGAAACAGGATGATCCCGGCGGAGGTGGAAAGATTGAGACTGCGCACTTCATCGCGGATGGGGATGCGGACACGAGCTTCGGACAGGGCGAGGACTTCCGGCGGCAAACCAGACGTCTCACGCCCAAAGACCAGCGCGTCGTCTGGCAAGAAGGCGAAGGTGTGTACGGCAACACCGCGTCGCGCACTGGTCAAGACCAGTCGCTTGCCCGCGCCGTCTGCGGCACAGTAGGCGGCAAGCGTCGGCCAGACAGAAAGCTGCACAAAAGGCCAGTAATCAAGCCCAGCGCGCTTGAGATACCGATCTTCAAGTTTGAAGCCGAGCGGCTCGATGAGGTGCAACGGCACCTGCATAGCAGCACACAGCCGTGCGATATTGCCCGTATTGGGCGGTATTTCTGGTTGAAAAAGAACAACATCCATGTGTACACATTCCTGAGCGATGAGTATAACAACAGCAAAAGACACGTCGTGTCTGGACAGATCCGCTTCGGATGCCTATTGCACTTCAAAGCCGATTTTTTTGATCACGTTTTCTATGACGCTGTACGCAACAGGCTGGGTTTCTGTCCAGCTAGCCGCACCTGTGGCAAGATCAACCGTGACCGCACCCACGCCGGGAATGGCTTCAAGCGCTCTGGTTACCGCCTGTTTGCAATGCTCACAAGACATTCCTTTCACAGTGATGGTTGGCATACAGCGTTCCTTTTTAGCGTTGTAAGAGGGTTAGAGTCTTTGTAGAATGAAAAGGCTCTGCTGACACGAAGCAGGGAGAGTCTCCCTTTGCGCACCATATCATAAGAACTTGCCGCATATTGGCAAGCAGGAGAACTACGCATGAGCCGAAACAACGAATTGCGCTTTGCAATCAGCGGGATGCACTGCGCGTCCTGCTCGTCTCGCCTTGAACGAGCTTTGAACGGGATGGACGGAGTGGTGTCAGCCTCTGTGAGTCTGGCAGCCAACACCGTAGTGGTACTCCCTGCGACTACAGACACACAAGCCCTTACTGAGCACATTGTCACCCGAACGAGCGAACTTGGCTTTAGCGCTACCCCGCTGACACCGCAAGACGATGCGCTTGACGGCTGGGAGTTGCAACAAAAACAGGCTGTCGATCACCTTGCAACGCTGAAAAGCCGTCTCTGGCCGGAATTTGTTTTTACGGCTCTCTTGCTCCTTGTTTCAATGGGGCACATGTGGGGCTTGCCGCTCCCTGCTGTCATTGATCCCACGCACTCGCCCGCATCGGCCTTCAATCACGCCCTGTTGCAGCTTGTGCTCACCCTGCCTGTGCTGTGGTCAGGCCGCGCTTTCTACCGCACGGGACTGCCCAATCTGTGGCGGCTTTCGCCGAGCATGGACAGTCTGGTCGCGCTGGGTACGGGTGCGGCGTTTTTGTACAGTTTGTGGAACACGCTTGAAGTCGCGCTGGGGCAGAGCGCAAAGGTGATGGATCTGTATTACGAATCCGCCGCTGTGCTCATCACGCTCATCTCGCTGGGAAAATACTTTGAAGCTCTGTCGCGCTTTCGGATGTCCGACGCGATCGGTGCGCTCATGCACCTCACTCCAGAAACCGCCCTCAAGCTGACCCCGGCAGCGCCAGCCACCACGCCCAGCGTGCCTGAATCCACCGCTGCGGCGCTTTCTGAGCTTGAAGCACTCCCCGTCACGCTGGCAGAAGCCGTCATGGCGACGACCACCGGACTGCCTGCGGACGCGCTTGCGGTTGGTGTGACAGAAATCCCTGTGAGCGCTGTGCAGGTTGGGGATCTGTTGCAAGTGCGACCGGGGGCACGGATTCCGGTCGATGGGGTAGTGACAGCGGGCGAGTCCAGTGTGGATGCCTCCATGCTCACGGGCGAATCCATGCCTGTTCCGGTGACGGTGGGG
The DNA here is from genome assembly GCA_036655575.1 of Bilophila sp. GTDB lineage: Bacteria > Desulfobacterota > Desulfovibrionia > Desulfovibrionales > Desulfovibrionaceae > Bilophila. The sequence goes on along the minus strand of JAVVPW010000107.1, from coordinate 1,276 downwards.
ACGTTTGTTGCCGGGGGCACCATGAACACCACCGGGGCTTTTGTCATGCAAGCCGAACGGATCGGCGCAGACACCGCACTGGCTCGGATCATCCGGCTGGTGCGCGAAGCGCAAAGTTCCAAAGCCCCCATCGCACGCCTTGCAGACGACGTGAGCCTTGTGTTTGTCCCTGCGGTCATGGCGCTGGCACTCCTTGCCGGGCTGGGCTGGTTCTTCTTTGGACACGCGCCGGTATCTGAAGCGTTGCGGATTTTTGTTGCGGTGCTGGTGGTGGCCTGTCCGTGCGCACTGGGGCTGGCTACGCCCATTTCTATCATGGTTGCGACGGGTAGAGGGGCGCAACTCGGTGTTCTGGTCAAGACCGGCACCGCGCTGGAACTGGCAGGGCGGCTCGATGTGGTGGTTTTTGACAAGACCGGCACCCTCACCCTTGGCAAGCCCCGCCTCACCCACATCGAACCGTTGACCTCGGCACCCGCCGGTGCTGAAGACGAGGTGTTGCGCCTTGCCGCTTCACTGGAGGCTGTGTCCGAGCACCCGCTTGCGCAAGCCATCACCGACGCCGCTACCGAGCGCAAGCTCGCGCTCTATCCGATACGCGATTTTGTGAACGCTTCTGGTCGCGGCATCCGTGGCCTTGTGGAACGCGAGGGGAAAACCGTCACCCTCCTGCTCGGCAACCGTCTTCTCCTTCAGGAAAACGCGGTTTCTTTCGCCACCATCCCCCAGCTTGACGCGCAACTAGCGGCGCTTGCAGACACGGGCGTCACACCGTTGTTGCTGGCGCTTGACAGGCAAGCCATCGGCATTCTCGCGGTAGCTGATACCATCCGGCCTGAAGCACCGAGCGTAGTGCAAGAACTCCACGCGCTGGGGTTGCGTGTCATCATGCTCAGTGGTGACAACCGCCGCACCGCGCTTGCCATTGCAGCGTCTGCCGGGATTGATGAGGTGTTTGCCGATGTGTTGCCGGAAGGCAAGGAACAGGTCATCACCGAACTGCAAGCCGCTGGGTTGCGGGTGGGCATGGTCGGGGATGGTATCAACGACGCGCCAGCGCTGGCGCGGGCTGACGTTGGCATGGCTATGGGGAGTGGCATTGACGTGGCGGTTGAGGCTGGGGACATTGTTCTGCTTGGCAGTGGCGCGTCTGGCAACGGCCTGCGAGGCGTTGTGACAGCTCTTGCCCTCAGTCGCGCCGCGCTCACCAATATCCGCGAAAATCTGTTCTGGGCCTTTGGGTACAACATCCTCTGTCTGCCCGTTGCGGCTGGCC
>JAVVPW010000106.1:0-6813 GCA_036655575.1 Bilophila sp. | reverse complement strand
AGTGGGCTTTCCTGTCTGGAGACGGGTGGAGAGAGCACGGGGTTGTAAACACCATTTTCTTCGATTTTTCACACGACTATGAAAAGCAACAACGATACCATTGCGGCGATAGCTACGGCTCCGGGAGCTGGGGGCGTTGGCATTGTTCGGGTGAGCGGAGACGCGGCTCGGACGGTGCTCGAACGCCTGTTCTGCCCTGCAAAAGAAACGTTTGCGGGGTTTCGGCCGTGGATGCTGCATCGGGGGCGTGTCAGAGACGCAGACGGGCGGATGCTTGACGATGCGCTTGCGGTTTTTATGCAAGGCCCGAAGACCTTTACCGGTGAAGATGTTGCGGAGTTTCAGTGTCATGGCGGCCCTGTGCTGCTCTCATCTGTGCTTGAAGCCTGCCTTGCCTGTGGCGCCCGCCTCGCTGAACACGGCGAGTTCACCCGCCGGGCTTTTCTCAATGGACGGATGGATCTGACGCAAGCTGAAGCTGTTGCTGAAATGATCGCCGCCCCCTCGAAAGAAGGCGCACGTTTCGCCGTTGCCAAGCTGGAAGGGCTGCTCGGAGACCGTATTTCGAGCCTGCGTGCCAAGCTGGAAACGCTGCGGGCGCAGGTCTGCATGGCGGTGGATTTTCCTGAAGAAGAAGTGGATTGCCTGTCTCCAGAAGCGTTTCTGACGGCAGTGGATGCGGTGGACAAGGCGGTTGCCGCGTTGCTGCTGGGCTTTGAGCGTTCTCGTTGCTGGCGCGAAGGGGTGCTTGTCGCGCTGGCTGGACAGGTCAACGCGGGCAAGTCCAGCCTCATGAACGCGCTTTTGGGGCGTGAACGTGCGATTGTTACCGAATACGCCGGAACCACACGGGATTTTTTGGAAGAACCGATTTTATTGGCGGGGCTTCCCGCTCGACTGGTGGACACCGCTGGACTGCGGGACACAGACAACCCGGCGGAAGTACACGGGATCCGTCTGGGGCGCAAGATGATCGCGTCGGCAGATGTGGTGCTGCTGCTACTGGACGGTCAAGAAGGGGTGACGCCAGAGACGTTGGCCCTGCTTGAGGAGCTAGGGGCGCAACGCACGGTGCTTGTCTGGAACAAAAGCGATCTTGCCTCGCCTCCCGCGCACTGGTACGATTGGCTTGCTGCGTTGCCAGAGCCTCCGGCGGCTGGTGTGGTGGTTTCCACACACACGGGTGAGGGGCTGGAGCAACTTGCGGCAAAGACACGGGAACTCGCGCTTTTTCGCAGTCAGGGACAGGAACCAGAGCCGGATGAAGCTGTTCCCAATCTGCGACAGGCTACCTGTCTGAAAAAGGTACAAGAGGAACTTCGAGCGCTGTCTACGGACATCAGCGCTGGGGTTCCGTATGATCTTTGTGCTGTACGCCTGGAAGGCGCTGCTTCGGCTTTGGCTGAAATAACCGGTCTGGACGCACCTGAAGAGGTTCTCAACCGGATTTTTGCATCTTTTTGCATTGGCAAATAACATGAACGCATCTTCTGATTCAGAGTATTGTCAGCCGCTCTCCAAGGATGAGATCAACGCTCTCCCGATGTTGTCCTATGAGGGCGACATTGTTCTGGTGCAGACGGAAGGCGAATTGACGCGCGCGCTGACGTTGCTGCAAAACGATACGGTTCTTGGATTTGATACAGAATCTCGTCCGTCCTTCAAAAAAGGCAAGAGTTACCCTACATCGCTGATACAGCTTGCAGGGGCTGACATTGTGGTGCTGATTCGTCTGCCTCACGCGCCGTTTACGGAGGCGCTGACCAGATTGCTGGCGCACCCGCACGTTGTCAAGGCTGGGGTGGCGATTCGGGATGACATCCGTTCGCTGCAACGCTTGCATCCGTTTGAACCGGGTGGACTGGTAGAGCTTGCCGACATGGCGCGGCATCTTCAGATCCGGGCACAAGGCCTGCGAACACTCACCGCGTGCCTCATGGGTGGGCGTATCAGCAAGGCCGCCCAGTGCTCCAATTGGGAAAAGAAAGCCCTCACCGCACAGCAGATCCTCTACGCCGCTACTGACGCCTGGATCGGTCGCCAAATCTATCTGAAATTACAAGAACTCGATGCCAGACCAAAGCTCAGGGGCAAAGGGAAGTCTTTCTAATTTTTTTGTCGGAACTTTTTTGCGCCGGGAACGTGTATGCAGCGACCGCGCACCGTTCGCACACAAAAGTCTTGGAAGGAGGAGAGGATGGGGGTAGGGGGGAAGGGGAGGAGGGAACTTTCTCCAGAAAGTTCTCTCCTCCCCTTCCCCCTATTTGTCTTCTCCCCTTCCCCCTATTTTACGCCGCCACAAGGTGGTCGTAGAGTTCGCGGGCGTCAACGCTGGAAGGGTTGCGGGTGAGGATGGATTTGAGGTGTTTGAGGGCTTCGGTGTGGCGTCCTAGAGACACCAGACAGCCGGCGAGTGAGGTGTGGACGTCTTCAGTCGGTGCGAGTTCGAGGCTGTTTTCAAGCACAGCGATCACACGTTCAAGCAAGCCAAGCAGATACCCTTCCCGAACAAGGCAGTTCAGAGCCACGGGATTGGCGGGATTGACACGGGCGGCACGTTCAAAATAGGCAAACGCTTCAGCGTGTTCACCCAGCTCCATCTTCACAAGTCCCATTCCGGCAAGACCCTTGTCGTCTTCTTTAAGGGCGAGAGCCTGCGCATAGAGCGTCTGCGCGGTGGCAAGATCCCCCCGCTGCACAGCGACAGTTGCCAAACCAAGATACGGTTCCGGGAGATCCTGCTTTACAGTCACTGCCTTGCGATAATACCCCTCGGCCTTGTCGAAATCTCCCATAAACAGATAGCATTCACCCAATTCTTTATTGATGGCATAATCAGGATGCGTATTCATAGCGTTTCTCCTCGCAGACAATGTGATCCCTTTTGAGGTAGCAAAATATATGCCTTTATCATGAAGTCTAGTAACTACACAAGAGTACAAACATACACTGGCTATGCACCTGAAATGTTGGCAGAAGGTGTCACAACCTGCCTGCGGGATGCTTTTATGTACTGGCAATGTTTTGAGGGTGTTGTGTCTCGCGTGTCCCCATGGCCTTCAGGCGTTCTGCAAGCAGGGTAGCTTTGCGCGGGCCGATGCCGGGGATAGCGGCAAGATTTTCCGGTGTCGCGCTCACCATTTCTTCAAGCGTTTTGAAGTGATCCCACAGCAACTGTGCCGTGGCCTTGCCCACACCGGGAATGCGCAACAGCTCCCCAGACAGCGCGGCTTCGCCTCTGGCCTTGCGGTGCCGCCCCAGAACAAAGTGGTGTGCCGTATCTCGAACATGCTGTAAAAAAAGCAGTTCTGCGGAACCGTCGCGCAAGGGCAAGGGGTTGCTGCGCCCCGGCAGAAAGATCCGGTCGCTCACGTTTCCGGCGCGCCGATCTGTCTTGCCGTTCTCGTCTCTGGCTTTGGCAATCCCTGCGAGCAAAAAGTGCCCTGTCGCCCCCTCTTCGTACAACACGCGCTGGACAGCAGAAACCTGCCCCCGTCCTCCGTCAATGAGCACCAGATCCGCCCACGGTGGCCCGGAGGCAAGGCGTCGCCGCATCCATGCCGCAAGGGCGGCGTAGTCGTCACCGTTGCAAGCTGTGTCGCCTTCAAGTGTGTAGGCACGGTACGCCGATTTTTGCGGTTGTCCGTCTTCAAACACCACCATGCCCACCCTTGTCGAAGATCCCCCTGTGTGCGAAACGTCCACACATTCCACGCGCCGAAGGGGGGCATGATCCGCTGTTGCGCCATCGCTTTGTCCGGTGGGGCTGGCTGTCGGGAGGAGCGCACTGCGAAACACCAGCGCCAGTCGTTCCGACATGGGCTTTTCCGCTTTGGCAAGCGTACTCTCGCGGGCATTGGAGGTTGCCATGTCCACCAGTCGGGCTTCGGCGGCGTTTCGGGGTACGGCTATGCGCACGTTCCCTTCTCTAATGTCAGAGAGTGCGGCTTCTAGAGCTGCAAGCGACATGTCGGGCACAGTCGGTGTGTCTGGCGCTTCTTCGTCTTGATCTGCGTGCGCGTCCCCGGCATCTGGCAACCACGGCACCACGATACGGGGCGGGATAGACGCTGCGGGGCCATAGAATTGTCCGAGAAAGCTAGAGAGCAGTTCAGGGCCATCCTCAAGTTCAAGACTCGGCCAGAAGAACGTCCGCCCGTCCACAAGCCGCCCCTCGCGGATGAACAGCAACCCAAGCGCCAGACCGTTTTGTACCGGCGCGATGCCCGCCACATCCATGTTCCCGCCTTCAGGCAGGACAACACTCTGGCGTTCGAGCGTGCGCTCTACAGCGCGGAGCTGATCCCGAAACTGTGCGGCGCGTTCGTATTCTTGCGCTTCAGACGCTTCAGACATGCTCTGCCGCAACGCATCGAGCAACTCGCGGGAACGCCCGGACAGCAGCAGCTCCACCCGGTGTACGAGTGTTGCGTACTCTGCAACAGACACCGCCTCTGTACACGGCGCAAGGCACTGCCCCAGATGCTGATACAGACAAGGCCGCATCCGGTTCTTGAAGGCTCGATCCACACACCGCCGCAAGGGAAAGGCGCGGTGGATGGATTTCCACGTCTCTCTCGCCGCCAGCCCAGAAGTGAACGGCCCGAAATACCGCGCTCCGTCCTTTTTGGCCTGCCGTACAATCTCCAGTCGCGGATACAGTGTCTCGCGTCCGATGCGAAAAAGTACATACTGCTTGTCGTCGCGCAATACAATGTTGTAGCGCGGACGGTGCTTTTTGATGAGACTGGACTCAAGGAGCAACGCTTCTTTTTCTGTTGTTGTCGAAAGCGTTTCCAGTGTGGCTGCATGACCGATCATAGCAACAGTTTTTGGCGTCAACGCGCTTGCGTCACGAAAGTAGGACAGCACACGCTTGCGTAGATTGCGCGCCTTGCCGACATAGATGATGCGCGCTTCACTGTCTTTATATATATAAATACCGGGGGTTTTCGGAATAAATGCGGGTTGTGGGCGTTCCATAGTGTGACTCCAATAAAAAAAAGGACGAAGGAACATAGTTGATTTTCTTGAGTAAAATTTTATATAGACAGTTGTGTTGTTTTCGTCTAGCTTTACACAAGTCTATATTTTGCTTTAAATCTACACAGAGCGCAGGGAAAAGAGATGAACAGACTTCGCCTTGGAATCAAATTTACCCTTGGCTTTGGGGCTATCCTTCTACTGACACTTTTCCTTGGAGTAACAGGATATCAGGAGCTTTCGACTATTTCTGTCGAATCCGGCACTATTGCCGCCCATCTTGTACCCCAACTAGAATTGTCAGCTCAAGTCCAAAAAGAGTTGAACAGGACAGAAATCCTTTTTTCTCACGCTATCCGTTCGTCAGACGAGAAAGACGCCGCTGCTACCATTGAGTCTCTTGACGATCTGGACAAGGCCTATAAGGCGCTTGCAGCACTCTCTACCAAGCAACCCGGTTTGAAGAATCTGGCGTCGTTTGTGCGCGACTCTGATTCTTTGCTCAAGGAATACACCGAGTCCATTCGCAACACGCTTACGCTACAAAAAAGCCTCACCGCGTACCAGAACACGATGGATGTTGCTGCGGCCTCTTTGGAACGCGGTGCTGCTGGGCTTTCTGGTTCGTTCATGGCAGACATTTTTAGCAAGATTGACGAAGGTGGAGACGAACTTCGGACGCTCGTTACAGGGCAGTTCAGCGTCACGGCGCTGCAAAAACAGATTCAGACCATGCGCCGTGAAGTACAGCGGGCTATTTTACACCGTTCACCCGACGATGTCACGGCGCAGATCCGTAGAATCCCGGATCTGCAATACCGTTTTGAACGTCTGGAAGACACGGTTCATGAACCCGACCGCAAACAAACACTTGTGGACGCAAGGGGAGATCTCAAGACCTACCTTACGGATCTTCGTAAGGTACACGACGGCTTTGTGGCGCAGGCAAAATCAATCGAACGCCAGAGCAACATCTGTACCTCGCTTCTTAAGCTGACTGAAGAACTCGCCGAGCAGAGCACCTCAAACATCAAGGAAAACACTCGTGCCGCCGCGAGTAACGCCGAATCCACCACCAGGCAGATGCTTGCCCTTCTTGTGGTGACCACGCTGTTGACGTTTGTCATTGCTGTTTTGACCACCCGCGGCATCACCGTACCCATCAGACAGGGTGTGGCCTTTGCCGCAGAAGTCGCCAGAGGGAGCTTTGCCGCTCGGTGGGAAACGCCGCTCAAAGATGAAATAGGGGAACTTGCGGCCTCACTCAATACCGCCTTCACCAAGGTTGCGGACAAGGCGCACTGGTATGAGAGCGTGCTCAATTCCGTACCGTTCAATATTTCGGTCACGGATATGGACATGAAATGGACCTTTATGAACAGCTTTGGACTCAAGGCACTTGGACGCAAGGATCTGTCGGAAGTCCTCGGACGTTGCTGCACCGAAAAGGGCGGCGACCTCTGCAACACACCAAAGTGTGGCATTCTGGCGCTCAGACGCGGTGAGTCAACGGTTACCTTCAGGACATCTGATGGGCGCATCATGCATGTGCAACTCCACTATCTTGCGGACAGCCAGGGAAACCGGATCGGTCATGTGGAAATAAGCAACGATATTACGCAAGAAGAAACATTGCGTGAAGAAGCTGCCAACGCAATGCAACGTGGACGCTATGAGACCGCTGCCGACCTTGAACAGGTCGTGGCAGCCCTTGGCAACGCCTCCATGCACCTCTCCGCCCAGATCGAACAGTGTGATGCGGGTACTGAAAGAGCGTCTGCACAGCTGAGTGAAACCTCTACAGCTATGGAAGAAATGAACGCCACCGTG
>JAVVPW010000105.1:0-6938 GCA_036655575.1 Bilophila sp. | reverse complement strand
GAAAAACACCCCCTTTCCCCCTCCCGACAACCGACCGCTCACGCGGCACCTGCACTTCACCCTTCTTCACCTTGCCAGAGTGGGTTTTCTCCCGATGTCGAGGTTGCAGGGAGGGGGGATTTTTCCGCCAGCTCACGTTCTGCCGTTCTGAGTTCTCCCCCAGAACGGCGGACGGAACAGCAGACTGAACCGACTGCCGCATTCAATCAGCTCTTTGCGGTCTGGCCTGTGCAAAAAGACAGACTGGTGGCGTCCAGAATTTTCGACTCGTTGCAACGAAGAGGAAAACTGCCAGAACTGGCTACCCTGCTCACGTCCGTGGAGCAAATGAAGGCACTCGACAAGCACTGGAAAAACGGCTGCCCGCCTACGCTTTCGACATGGTTACGGGGGGAACGCTGGCTTGATGAGCCGTATCAGCCGGAACTCGCGCCAGCCTCTTCACCTGCCCCAACGACTCCGCTTGACCTTGACCTGCAACAGCGCGTTCGAGCGTTGCATGAAAAATTTGGCAGTCCCCTTTTTTCACCACTCTTGCCAGCCGTTGAAGTCGTTGAAGTCGCGCCGACCGTACCGCAACCCGCACCAGCAGTCGCACCGCCACACGTCAGGGAACTGGCGTCAACGGCAACCGCGCTGTGCTCACTCTGGCCTGAGACCTCCCGTCAAATCGTCATGACACGTCTGTTTCTGGAACGCCAAAACGGAACGGTGTTCTCTTCCCTTGTTGCACAGGCGCAAGACTATGTGCGGACGGCAACAACACCGTTGCCGATGCTGGAATGGTTGAAGATGAGGGCGGCATGATGGCAGAATACAAACTTGATCCACCACCATCAGAGTCAATTCCCGTTTCTCGGCAACGCAATCTGGAATCACTTCAGCGCAATGCAGGAGAGCTGTTTCTAAAGGCATTGGCTGATCCGCGTACCATTGAATTGATGCTCAATCCCGATGGCGTGTTGTGGCAAGAACGCCTTGGCGAAGAGATGCAGCCGATTGGACGCATGGAAGCGTACAGAGCAGAGGCGCTGTTTCGCGTTGTTGCCTCGTGTCTGCACAAGACAATCACATGGGATAAACCACAACTGGATGGTGAATTTCCTCTGGATGGTTCACGCTTTTCAGGAGCTTTGCCGCCTGTTGTCAGCAATCCCATCTTTGCCATTCGCAAGAAGGCCAGCAAGGTCATTACGCTTGATGAATACGTTGCATCAGGCGTCATGACCAAAAAACAGCGTGATGTACTGGTGCAATCCGTGGAGACACACAGAAATGTCCTTGTGATTGGCGGCACCTCGTCTGGCAAAACAACGCTTACCAATGCTCTTATTGACGCAATGGTGTTGGGATGCCCTGCTGAACGCATTATCATCATTGAAGATACAGGAGAAATTCAATGTATGGCGAAAAATGTGGTCTTTTTTCACACAACAGAGAACGTGTCCATGACCCTGCTGCTGAAGCAAAGCCTGCGTCTGCGTCCGAACCGGATATGTGTTGGCGAAGTGCGCGATCACGCTGCACTGGATCTTATGGATGCGTGGAACACCGGGCACGAGGGCGGCATTGCCACACTTCACGCCAACAGTGCTCTGCTGGGGTTGTCGCGGCTGCGTGGTCTTGTTTCGCGCAACGAATTTGCCCCCAAGGAGATTGAAGAGATCATCGGTGAGGCCGTGCATCGTGTCGTGTTCATCGAACGGACGCCACAAGGTCGCAAGGTCAGGGAAATTCTCGGCGTCAGCGGTTATTCGCGGCACACCGGACAGTATGACGTCGAACAGCTTGCATAACATTCTTTTGGAGTCAAAAAGATGAAACAGTTCTATGTGTTGATGCTTTGTGCGCTTGTGTTGGCACTTCCCGTTGAGGCTTTTGCGTCAGCGGGAACAGGTGGTGGGTTGCCGTATGAGACATGGCTGGAATCGCTCCGAAACAGCGTCACAGGGCCTGTTGCCTTTGCCATTTCTCTTATCGGGATTGTGGTTGCCGGGGGCGTTCTGATCTTCGGCGGTGATATGAACGGGTTCTTTCGTACTATCGTCTTTATTGTGCTTGTCATGGCCTTGATTATCGGTGCAAACAACATGATGACCACCTTTTTCGGCAAGGGTGCAATCGTTACTGAGATTTCTTCTGAAGCTCCTGTACCCTCTGTGTCTTTTGAAAGAACGCCTGCGTCTCCTGAAACTGAGGTGTACTGATGGCTCTGCGTACCATTCCCATTCACCGTTCACTCTCTCGCCACAACTTGTTTCTTGGTGGCGATAGAGAAATGGTCATGGTATCCGGGTTGGTTTCTTTTGCACTTGTCTTTTCAGCACAAGAGCTTGTGGCTACGGTGTTTGGCCTCTCTCTGTGGTTCTTCTCGCTCTTTATCTTCAGACTCATGGCAAAAGCTGATCCTCAAATGCGTTTTGTCTATTTGCGACATCGCCAGTACAGACGTTACTACCCAGCGCGGTCAACGCCATTTAGAGTGAATGGTGAACGCCATGATTGAAGTGCTCACGATTTTTATCTCTGTTGTCGGCTTGTTGCTCTTTGCAGTGCTTGCTTTGCGCATCAAAGAAGTTGCTGAACAGGCAAAACTCAAGCGTCATCGCTCTAAAGAAGCTGGCGTTGCAGATTTACTGAACTATGCGGCGGTCATCGACGATGGGATCATCGTGTGCAAAAACGGTGCGCTCATGGCGGCGTGGATATACGAGGGCGAAGACAGTGCCAGTTCTACAGAGCTGCAACAAGAGCGTCTGTCTGCTGTGCTCAACGCGGCCTTTGCGGGCATGGGCGATGGCTGGATGATACATATAGATGCCGTCCGGCGTGAGGCACCCAAGTACATTGAAGCTGGTCTGTCGTCATTCCCGGATCGTGTGACAGCGGCGATTGATGAAGAACGCCGCCGACTGTTTGAGAATCGGGGCACCATGTACGAAGGCTTTTTTGTGCTCACCGTGACGTTCTACCCGCCGTTGCTGGCGCAAGCCCGTTTTGTTGAACTGATGTTTGACGACGATGGTGCTCCAGTGACGAAAACAGGACGTTACGAAAAAGTGATTGAAACCTTCAAGAAAGAGTTGAAAACGGCTGAATCGCGCTTGACCTCCGTGCTGCACATGGAGCGACTGGCAAGTCGAGTCTTTGTCCGTGAAGATGGAACCACTGTTACCTATGATGACTTTCTATCCTATCTGCAATTGTGCGTTACAGGCATTCGGCAACCTATTCAGCTCCCCAGCCATCCTGTCTATCTGGACGCGCTGCTTGGCGGTCAGGAATTGTTTGGCGGTGTAGTGCCAAAAATTGGAGAACATTTTATACAGATTGTCGCTATTGAAGGTCTTCCTCTGGAGTCGCACCCCGGCATGTTGTCCCTGCTTACAGATCTTGATGTGGAATACCGCTGGTCAACTCGGTTTATTTTTCTAGATCAACAGACCAGCATTGCCCATATGGACAAGTTTATGAAGAAGTGGCGGCAAAAGCAACGTGGTATCATGGACGTTCTCTTCCGCAACAATACCTCGCTGGATACCGACGCCGTGCTCATGACGGAAGACGCGAAAGAGGCTATCGCTGAAGTCAAAAGCGGCGTGGTCGGTTCCGGCTATTACACCAGCGTTATTGTGCTCATGAACAGCGATAGAATGGCTGTAGAGTCTGCCGCTCGTAAACTGTCCAAAGTTATTTTTAATCTGGGCTTTGCAGCACGAATTGAGACGCTCAATACATTAGACGCTTTTTTTGGCAGTTTGCCGGGACACGGACACGAAAATGTTCGCCGTCCTGTGGTCAATACACTCAATTTCGCGGATTTTTTGCCTACCAACACCATCTGGACAGGCGAGGATCGTGCGCCCTGTCCGCTGTATCCGCCAAATTCTCCGGCACTCATGTATTGCGTGACCACGGGAAACAGCCCGTTCCGCTTGAATCTGCATGTTCGGGATCTTGGGCATACGATCATGTTCGGCCCTACCGGGGCGGGCAAGTCAACGGCCTTGGGAATACTGGTCGCGCAACTGCGCCGATACGAGGGCATGACCATTTTCGCCTTCGACAAGGGGCAATCACTCTACGCGCTGACCTCCGCTTGTGGTGGACAGCATTACACCATTGCCGGAGACGAGGAAGAGCTGAACTTTTGCCCTTTGCAACACCTTGAAACATCTGGCGATCAGGCATGGGCACTCGACTGGATTGATACCATTCTCGCCCTGAACGGTGTGCAGACATCCCCCAACCAGCGCAACGGTATCAGTGCTGCGCTTGTCAGCATGGCGGCAACCGGGGGGCGGAGTCTGTCTGACTTTGTGGCCTCCATTCAGGACACCTCGATTCGAGAAGCTCTGCTTGCCTACACGGTTGATGGCTCCATGGGAACGCTTCTGGACGCGGAAGAGGATGGTCTGGCCTTCGCGCATGAGTCCAACAGCGAGTCTGCTTCGGTAACAACCTTTGAAATCGAAGACTTGATGAATCTAGAAAACCGCTGGGTGCTGCCTATCCTGCTCTATCTGTTCCGCCGCATTGAGCGCGCACTCAAAGGACAACCCGCGTGCATCGTCCTTGATGAAGCGTGGCTTGTGCTCGATCATCCCGTGTTTCGGGAAAAAATCCGCGAGTGGTTCAAAGTGTTGCGCAAGGCCAATTGCGCCCTGATTCTTGCGACACAGAACCTTTCTGACGCCGCAAATTCGGGGATTTTTGACGCCATTCTGGAATCTACAGCCACCAAAATCTACCTGCCCAACGTCTACGCTCGGAACCCTGAGACAGCGGCAGTCTATTTGAAAATGGGATTGAACAGGCAACAGCTCGAAATCATCGCTTCGGCAACACCGAAGCGGGATTATTACCTTGTTTCAGAAAAAGGAAGTCGCCTGTTCAATTTTGAAATTGGCCCGCTGGCAATGGCTTTTGTGGGCGTGTCCGACAAAGAAACGGTCGCGCAAATCAGGGTATTAGAAAAGCAATTCGGTTCTGAATGGGTCGACTTTTGGCTGAAATCAAAAAAGTTGTCTCTTGATAACACTATGGAGATACACTGATGGACGCACTCAGGCTGTTCAAAAAAGAAACCGCTGAAAAAGACAATCCGTGGTTGAACGCTCGTCGTGAATGGAACGCACACGAAGGGAGTCTTCTTGCTTCACGCAGGATGTGGCAGTTTGTGGGGATTTTGTCGCTGTTGATTGCCCTGTCTGCGGTGGGTGGTATCATCGCGATTGGTCAACAAAGTAAATTCATTCCCTATGTCGTACAAATTGATAGAATAGGACAGAATGTTGCGGTGTCTCGTGCTGATAGAGCTGCTCCAGTAGACAATCGTGTACTCCACGCAACCATAGCCTCATTTGTAACTGATGCACGGATGGTCACACCAGACGTCACCGTACAACGCAATGCAGTCTTTCGTGTCTACGCACTGCTCAGTGCAAATGATCCGTCTACTGTAAAAATGAACGAATGGTTGAACGGTTCTGAAGAATCCAGTCCGTTTAAACGCGCTGCAAAAGAAACTGTCAGCGTCGAAATCACGTCAGTATTGCCGCAATCTACGGAAACATGGCAAGTAGACTGGTCAGAAAGTGTGCGTGATCGTCAGGGTATTCCTAAAAGTACCTACAGGATGCGGGCACTGCTCACCGTGTATACCGTGCCGCCTACGTCACAGACCAGTGAAGAGCAGATCCGGCGCAATCCGCTTGGTATATACATTAAAGATTTTAGCTGGTCACGTCAGATAGGAGATCCCCGGTGAAACGTATCGTCCTGTTCATTCTTATGGCGTTGCTGTGTGGCTGCGCACTGGTTCGGGGTACGCAAATTGCCGGAATCCGCACGTTTGACGGCCTGAGCGAGAGCTACCCCGCAGACGCCAGACAACTTGCGATTCAGGCTGCACTCGAACTTTCACGGCGCTACCCTGCGGGTCAGACATCCCTTGCGCTGGTCAGCGTTCCGGGGCAATTCGGGGTTTCTCTTGAAGAGGAGCTGCGGGTTTTCGGGTTCGCGCTGCTCACGCCCACCTCCGGCTCGAATGGGCTTCATGTTGGCTATCTTGTTGATGAAGTCGCAGACGAACAAATCCCGACAGGCTATCTCCAGATCCGTACCTCGGACGGGACGCTTTTCAGCATTGTCCGTCAGTTGAAAGGCGGGCTTCTCCCCGCGCCTGTGGTCATGCCGTCTATGCCGTCAGTTTCGGGGAATGCGCCTCTTTCTTCTCCCTCGTCGGCACCGTCTGTGCCGTCTGTCCAGAGCACTCCGCTTTCGCCTTCGGCAACGCCAGCAAGTGTGCAAACTTCTAGACCTATTTCTACCCCTTCGCCCGTGCAACCCATTCCTGTAACCGCACCCCGCACGACAGGATCTCAAAACACCCTGCTCCCCAAGGCCGTGCTGACAGTGCTTCCCTATGACTGGCGGTATCAGATCCCGGACGTGTCCAAGCGCTCGTTGCGCGTGGGGTGGCCGAAGAATGTGCCGTGGCGGGAGTCGATTCGGGCGATGGCAACTGAAGCGAAGTGCGAAGCCAGATTTGATGAGTCAGCACGGCGTGTTACGCTGCTTGCGACCGTAGACACACGGCGCGTTTCGACTGCATCGACATCTGCGCCGACTGCTCCGGTTTCGGCGCTGCACCCGGCTTCACTCCCGGAAGTGATTCCTCCGAAGGCACCACCGCTGACGACTCCAAAACCTGAAGTAAAGGTTGAAGTACCGACACAGGAACCAGCAGTCATTCAGGACGCGCTCGGCGGGGGTGTGTCTGCTCCTGCTGCAACGCCAGCGTCTGCGAAGCCTGAAGTTTTGCCCGTAATCCCGGCTTCAAGCCTCGCCAGCATCCCGCATCTGCCACCAGCAAAAACCGAGGAGTCAGACGGCTCAAACTCGCTGTTGCTGCAAGCACAAAAGTCTAAAGCGTC